>NZ_JADCLG010000014.1:0-129155 GCF_014982425.1 Enterobacter cloacae complex sp. I1M
CCCCTCACCCTAACCCTCTCCCCGGAGGGGCGAGGGGATTGCTCAGTGCTCGCATTAATTTGTGGGGAACCCTCAGCCCACCGGGAGAGGGTCGGGGTGAGGGCATCAGACCGCACCTTACAAAAAAACTACACCTGACCAACATACAGATAAATTGCCAGGAAGTGGCACACGCTGCCGCCCAGCACAAAGCCGTGCCAGATGGCATGGTTGTACGGGATACGCTTGCAGACGTAGAAAATCACGCCCAGCGAGTAGATCACTCCGCCCACCGCCAGAAGCGTCACGCCCCCCACCGCCAGCTTAATGGCTAACTGATACACCACAATCAGCGACAGCCAGCCCATTGTCAGATAGGTGACCAGCGACAATACTTTGAACCGGTGCGCGATGGTCAGCTTGAACAGGATCCCCAGCAGCGCCAGGCTCCAGATCACAATCATCAGGCCACGCGACAGCGGTGAGTTGAGCCCCACCAGCAAAAATGGCGTGTAAGTGCCTGCAATGAGAAGATAGATTGCGCAGTGGTCAAATTTCTTGAGCCATATCTTCGCCCGTTGATGCGGAATAGCGTGATACAGCGTTGAGGCAAGGAAAAGCAGGATCATACTCCCGCCATACAGGCTGTAGCTGGTAATGGCCATCGCGCTGGCGTTGGTATCTACCGCCTGCACCAGCAGCAATACTAAGCCGACAATCCCAAACACCAGGCCAATGCCATGGCTTATACTGTTGGCTACTTCCTCAGCCAGCGAATATCCCTGTGCGATTAATGGTCTGCTCACCATACTTAACTCCGGGAAAACAAAAGATGATTATTCATCGCCAGTCTATGCTAACTGAGAATGATTCCAGTGAACACCTGTTAGCTAAAATAAATCCATAATCAAGATTTATCCTTACAAATCAGTATAATGCAAAATAAATCCACCGCACAGGTGTAAATTATTTCATTAACACCTGAGTAATCAAGGAGATAAATCCGTCTCTCACCCTTCGTCATCATGGTATGCTTCAGGGATAGTGTCCGACAGCGAGTTTAGCCATTGTGAGTATGTTCAGCCATTCCGCCATTGCCAGCCTCAACAATCTGGAAATGATGGTCTACAACTATGTCATTAAGAACCGTGACAAAGTGATGTACATGACCATCCGCGAGCTGGCGGATGCGGCGGGAGTCTCTACCACTACTATCCTGCGCTTCTGCCGAAAGCTCAACTGCGAAGGCTACTCGGAATTTCGGGTGCGCTTTAAACTCTATCTGGAGCAGAACGAGCCCCAGCAGGCGAATTTTGGTGCCAGTGAAATTATCAGCTTCTTTAAAAGCGTAAATAACGAAGAGTTCGATGCGTTATTAGATAAAGCCGTCGATATTATTTTATCATCTGAACGAATTATTTTTGTTGGCGCAGGCACGTCCGGATCGCTGGCAAAATATGGCGCACGTTTCTTTTCAAATATCGGGAAATTCAGCAACCATATCGACGATCCTTATTTCCCGGTCACTAACGATATGGCTAAAAATGCACTGGCCATTGTACTTTCCGTCTCCGGAGAAACCGAGGAAATCCTGCGCTTCGCCAGCCAGTTCAGCCTGCATCGCTGCAAGGTGCTCTCTGTCACCAGCCACGAACATTCTCGTCTCGCGAAACTGGCGGACTTTAATCTCTCCTGGCATGTCCCCCAAACGCGCATAGGCGGCGTTTACGATATAACCACCCAAATTCCCGTCATCTATATTCTTGAATCATTAGGCCGGAAACTGGCGAAGAAATTAACAGAATAAAACATCCTGTTTTTTTGATGTGACAAATTACAATTCCCGCAAAATGTTATATCGTGACATTTATTTCCGCTTTGCTAGACTCGAAATCAATAAGTCCTGAATTGAGAATAGCAAAGATGAAAAAACTCACTTTACCGAAAGATTTTTTATGGGGCGGCGCGGTGGCGGCGCACCAGGTTGAAGGCGGCTGGAACAAAGGCGGCAAAGGGCCAAGCATTTGCGACGTGCTCACCGGCGGCGCACACGGCGTTCCGCGTGAAATCACGCAGGAAGTGATTGAAGGCAAATATTACCCGAACCACGAAGCCGTCGACTTTTACGGCCATTACAAAGAAGACATCAAGCTGTTTGCCGAGATGGGCTTCAAATGTTTCCGTACCTCTATCGCCTGGACGCGCATCTTCCCGAAAGGCGACGAAACTCAGCCAAACGAAGAGGGGCTGAAGTTTTACGACGACATGTTCGATGAACTGCTGAAGTACAACATCGAGCCGGTGATCACCCTCTCCCACTTTGAAATGCCGCTGCACCTCGTTCAGGAATACGGCGGATGGACCAACCGTAAAGTAGTCGATTTCTTTGTACGCTTCTCGGAAGTGGTATTTGAGCGCTACAAAAATAAGGTCAAATACTGGATGACCTTCAACGAAATCAACAACCAGCGCAACTGGCGTGCGCCGCTGTTCGGCTACTGCTGCTCTGGCGTGGTCTATACCGAGCATGACAACCCGGAAGAGACCATGTACCAGGTGCTGCACCACCAGTTCGTGGCCAGCGCGCTGGCGGTGAAAGCCGCCCGCCGCATTAACCCGGAGATGAAAGTCGGCTGCATGCTGGCGATGGTGGCGCTCTATCCGTACTCCTGCAAGCCAGAAGATGTCATGTTTGCTCAGGAATCCATGCGCGAGCGCTACGTCTTTACCGACGTACAGCTGCGCGGCTACTACCCGTCTTACGTGCTGAACGAGTGGGAACGCCGTGGCTTCTCCATCAAAATGGAAGCAGGCGACGAGCAGATCCTGCGTGAAGGCACCTGCGATTACTTAGGTTTCAGCTACTACATGACCAACGCGGTCAAAGCGGAAGGCGGCACCGGTGACGCCATTTCCGGCTTCGAGGGCAGCGTGCCGAACCCACACGTCAAGGCGTCCGACTGGGGCTGGCAGATTGACCCTGTGGGCCTGCGTTATTCGCTGTGTGAACTGTACGAGCGCTACCAGAAGCCACTGTTTATCGTGGAAAATGGTTTCGGCGCCTACGACAAGGTGGAAGAGGACGGCAGCATCAACGATGACTACCGCATCGACTACCTGCGCGCCCACGTGGAAGAGATGATGAAGGCCGTGACGTACGACGGCGTGGATCTGATGGGCTACACCCCGTGGGGCTGCATCGACTGCGTCTCCTTCACCACCGGCCAGTACAGCAAGCGCTACGGCTTTATCTACGTCAACAAGCACGACGACGGCACCGGTGACATGTCCCGCTCCCGTAAGAAGAGCTTTGAGTGGTATAAAACCGTCATTGCCAGCAACGGCGAAACGCTGTAATGGCTTGCCCTCTCTGCAAGCGGAGAGGGCAAACTGCTTATCTTCCAGACACTTCTTTACAGCTTTTGCGTTGCCAAAATATGTTCGCCCGATAATATAGGCATCCTGAATATTTGAGGCGAACATGATTAAGCGACAACGCAACGCTATCCTGCTTGTAGCCCTGGCCTGTCTGGTGGTGCTGATATGTACCGCCCAGCGGATGGCCGGGATGCACGCGCTTGTCATGAACGTCACCGCCACGAGCCAGTCTGTCCAGCAGGGGCAGGAGAGTGCCGACGCACCGGTAACCCCGTGTGAGCTAAGCGCCAAGTCGCTGATGTCGGTCCCGCCTGTTTTGTTTGAAGGCGCCCTGATTGCCGTCACCCTGCTGCTTGCGTTGCTGGCAGCCAGTCCACCGCGCCGCGAACGGCAGTGGCCTCCCCGCGTTATCTCCCCGCCCCGGTTAAGGGTGCATCTGCGATTATGCGTCTTCCGTGAATGAGCCTTCGCCTGTTACTTCAGGTTAATTCATCATTTACGGAGAAAATTTATGTTTACTGTATTCAGGCGACTGCTGGTCTGCCTGCTTTGGCTATGGCTGCCCCTCAGCCAGGCTGCCGACAGCGGCTGGCTGCGCGCCGCCGATAATCAGCACGCCAGCGTCAGGCTGCGTGCGCAACCTGAAAGCACTGGCGAAACCCGCCTGCTGCTGGACGTCGCCCTGCAAAAAGGCTGGAAAACCTACTGGCGCTCGCCGGGCGAAGGCGGCGTCGCACCCGCGATTAAATGGCATCAGCCCGTCGAGGCGATCTGGCGCTGGCCTGTGCCGCAGCGTTTCGACGTCGCGGGCATCACCACGCAGGGCTATCACGGCGATGTCAGCTTTCCCCTCACTCTGCGGGGCGACGTCCCGACGATCCTGAGCGGCGTGCTGACTCTCTCCACCTGTAGCAACGTCTGTATTCTTACCGACTACCCGTTTTCACTGAACATGACCGCATCCGCAGGCGCCAGTTTTGATTACGATTTCAGTCGGGCCATGGGCACCCTTCCGCTCAGCGGCGGGTTGACCTCAACGCTTAACGCCACCTATGCCCCCGGCAAGCTGACCGTAACGGCGCAGCGTGACGCAGGCTGGCAGGCGCCGTCGCTGTTTATCGACGGTATGGATGATGTTGATTTCGGCAAACCGGCCCTCACCATGCGCGGTGATTCGCTGGTCGCCACCGTGCCCGTGACGGACAGCTGGGGCGAGGCCGCGCCCAACCTCAGCGGCAAAACCCTGTCGCTGGTTCTGGCCGATAGCGGGCAGGCGCAGGAGTCCAGCCTGAGCATTCAGCCGGGGAACGCCGCGCCGACGCTCCCGTTAGGCTGGGTGCTGCTGATGGCGCTTGCTGGCGGTCTGATCCTTAACGTCATGCCCTGCGTACTGCCCGTGCTGGCCATGAAGCTGGGCACGCTGATGCAAACCGAACGGCAGGCGCGCGGTCAGGTACGCCGACAGTTTCTTGCATCGGTAGCCGGGATCGTGATCTCGTTCCTCGCACTGGCGCTGATGATGACGGTATTACGTTTAGGCAATCAGGCGCTCGGCTGGGGGATCCAGTTCCAGAACCCGTGGTTTATTGCCGCGATGGCGCTGGTAATGGTGCTCTTCAGCGCCAGCCTGCTGGGGTTGTTTGAAATCCGTCTCCCTTCCGGCGCCAGCACCTTCCTCGCCACGCGCGGCGGCAACGGGCTTGCGGGTCATTTCTGGCAAGGCGCGTTTGCCACGCTGCTGGCGACACCCTGCACCGCGCCGTTCCTGGGGACGGCGGTCTCGGTCGCGCTGGCGGCACCGCTTCCCCTGCTGTGGGGGATCTTCCTGGCGATGGGTATCGGCATGAGCCTGCCGTGGCTGCTGGTGGCGGCCTGGCCGGGGCTGGCCCAGCGGTTGCCGCGTCCGGGGCGCTGGATGAACGTTGTACGCGTAGTGCTGGGGATGATGATGCTCGGCTCATCGCTGTGGCTGCTGAGCCTGCTGACGGTGCACATTGGCAGCCTGCCGGTCATTACGCTGGGCGTGCTACTGATCCTTGCGCTGCTGCTGGTCACCGCCTGGCGCTACCGCTGGCAAACGGCACTGCGCGCCGGGGTATTAGCTGTACTGGTGGCCGGGGTAGTCGCGTTTGTTTCCGGCTCCGGCGGCGAGGGCTCCCGCCGCGATCGTATTCACTGGCAGCCGCTCAGCGAGCAGGCCATTGTCCGCGCGCTGGCGGAGAACAAACGGGTGTTCGTCGACGTGACCGCCGACTGGTGCGTGACCTGTAAAGCCAATAAATACAACGTGCTGCTGCGCGACGACGTGCAGGATGCGCTCTCCGCCCCGGACGTTGTCGCCCTGCGCGGCGACTGGAGTCGTCCCTCAGATACCATCAGCCAGTTTTTAACCACGCGCGGCAGCGCCGCCGTGCCGTTTAACCAGATCTACGGACCGGGATTACCGCAGGGCCACGTGCTGCCTGCGTTGTTAAGCCGCGAAGCGGTGCTGAGCACCCTGTCCGATGCAAAAGGAAAATAACATGAGAACCTTCGTTGCCTTACTTCTGCTGTCGTTATCAACGTTCGGTTTCGCCGCACCGTCAGATGACGCTTCCAATGACCAGCTGGCAAAACTGCTGTTTAACGACCCCAACAGCCCGCGAACCGGCGCGACATCGCCGAAGCTCACCATCGTCTCCTTCACAGACTACAACTGCCCGTATTGCAAGCAGTTCGACCCAATGCTGGAGAAAATCGTGCACGATAATCCCGACGTGCAGCTCATCATCAAACTGCTGCCGTTCAAGGGACAAAGCTCGGTAAATGCCGCGAAAGCGGCGCTCTCAACGTGGCAGCAGGCGCCGGATCAATTCTGGTCACTACACCAGCGGCTGATGATGAAAAAGGGCTATCACGATAACGCCAGCATCGCCGCCGCGCAGGTGAAGACCGGGACGGACAGCATTAAAACCGATGATAAAACCATGGACAGCGTAAAGATGAACCTGATCCTGGCGCAGGTGCTGAATATTCAGGGCACCCCGGCGACCATCATCGGTGACCAGATGGTGGCGGGCGCAATCCCGTATGACGATCTGGAGGGGCTGGTCAAAGAACAGCTGGCAAACGCCCGTGGCAAGTAAGCTTCCGCGCCTGCTGCGCGAGCTGGCCGTGTGGCTGCTGATTGGCGTAGCCGTGAGCCTGGCGGTGGACTATTTCCGCCAGCCCGCGCTGCCGCAGAATTTCTCCGCGACGGCACTGCACACCCTCGACGGTCAGCCCGTCGATCTTATCGCCATGAGTAAGGAGCGACCGCTGCTGGTCTACGTCTGGGCGACATGGTGCGGCGTCTGCCGCTACACCACGCCGTCGGTGGCGGCGATTGCCGCGGACGGGGGTAACGTGATGTCGGTTGCGCTGCGCTCGGGCGATAACGCGACGCTCGAAACATGGATGAGAAAGAAGAAGGCGATGATGCCCACGGTCAACGACGCCAGCGGAGAACTGGCGCGTCAGTGGGACGTTCAGGTGACGCCAACGCTTGTGGTGATCTCTCACGGTGAAGTGAAGTCGATCACCACCGGCTGGACCAGCGGCTGGGGAATGCGCCTGCGGCTGTGGCTGGCGTCGTAGCGTTACTTCCCGCCAGCCAGCTCCAGGAAGCTACCGGTGACATAGGAGGCTTTGTCGCTCAGCAGCCAGGTAATGGCCTGGGCGACCTCCTCCGGCTGACCGCCACGCTGCATCGGTAACAGCGACTTCACCCGATCCACACGCCCCGGCTCGCCGCCGGAGGCGTGAATATCGGTATAAATCAGGCCTGGCCGCACGCAGTTAACGCGAATGCCCTGCGCCGCCACCTCCAGCGCGAGGCCGGTGGTGAGGGAATCCACCGCCCCTTTGGAGGCAGCATAATCCACATACTCCCCCGGAGCGCCCAGTCGTGAGGCCGCCGAGGAGACATTCACAATCGCGCCACCCTTGCCGCCGTGTTTATGCGACATGCGTTTCACCGCCTCACGGCAGCAGAGAAAATAGCCAGTGACGTTGGTGGACAGCACGCGGTTAATACGTTCAGCGGAGAGGTTTTCGATGGAGGATTGTTCAAACAAAATCCCGGCGTTGTTCACCAGCGCGGCGAGCGGCTCACCTTCGCGATCGATGCTGTCGAACATCGCCATCACCTGCGATTCATCGCTGATATCCGCGCGCACGGCAAAGGCCTTACCGCCCGCGTCCACGATCTGATTAATAACCTCTGTCGCGGCTTTGATGTTGTGATGAAAATTCACCGCAACGGTGTAGCCTTCGCTTGCCAGCTGTAGCGCGGTGGCTTTACCAATACCCCGGCTGGCGCCGGTGACCAATGCAATTGCCATTCTGTTCTCCAAATAAAAAAGCCGGGTGGCGGCTTCGCCTTACCCGGCCTACGTTACTACAGGAACAACGTTACTGGTATTCGCTCATCGGCACGCAGGAGCAGAACAGGTTACGGTCGCCGTAAACATCATCAAGACGTTTCACGGTTGGCCAGTATTTGTTTGCTACACCTGCCGGGAAGACAGCCAGCTCGCGGGTATAACCGTGGTTCCACTCTGCCACCAGTTCGTTCTGGGTATGCGGCGCGTTAACCAGGGGGTTATCTTCCAGCGTCCATTCCCCGCCTTTCACGCGGTCGATTTCGCTGCGGATCGCCAGCATGGCGTCGATAAAGCGATCCAGCTCCACCTTGCTTTCAGACTCGGTCGGCTCAACCATCAGCGTACCCGCTACCGGGAACGACATGGTTGGCGCGTGGAAGCCGTAGTCGATCAGACGCTTGGCGATATCCAGCTCGCTGATGCCCGTCTCTTCTTTCAGAGGACGAATATCGAGGATGCATTCGTGCGCCACGCGACCATCGCGGCCGGTGTAGAGCACCGGATAGGCGTCTTTTAGACGTGTTGCGATGTAGTTGGCGTTGAGGATCGCCACCTGGCTGGCCTGCTTGAGCCCTTCCGCGCCCATCATGCGGATGTACATCCAGCTGATTGGCAGGATAGAGGCGCTGCCGAACGGTGCCGCGGAGACCGCGCCCTGACGGGTCAGCATGCCTTCAATCTGCACCACGCTATGGCCTGGCACAAACGGTGCCAGGTGCGCTTTGACGCCGATTGGGCCCATGCCCGGGCCGCCGCCGCCGTGCGGAATGCAGAACGTTTTATGCAGGTTGAGGTGCGACACGTCCGCGCCAATAAAGCCCGGAGAGGTAATGCCCACCTGGGCGTTCATGTTCGCACCGTCGAGGTAAACCTGGCCGCCGAACTGATGCACCACTTCACATACTTCACGGATCGTTTCTTCGTACACGCCGTGGGTGGACGGGTAGGTCACCATGATGCAGGAGAGTTTGTCGCCTGCCTGCTCGGCTTTCGCGCGCAGGTCGGCCAGATCGATGTTGCCGTTTTTGTCGCACGCCACGACCACCACTTCCATCCCTGCCATCTGGGCAGAGGCCGGGTTGGTGCCGTGGGCAGAGCTTGGGATCAGACAGATATCGCGGTGGCCTTCGTTGCGGCTTTCGTGATAGTGACGGATCGCCAGCAGACCGGCGTATTCACCCTGCGCACCGGAGTTCGGCTGCATGCAGAGCGCGTCGTACCCGGTCAGCTTCACCAGCCAGTCGGAGAGCTGGTTGATCATCATGTGATAACCTTCCGCCTGCTCAGCCGGGCAGAACGGGTGCAGCTCGGAGAATTCAGGCCAGGTGATTGGGATCATCTCAGCCGCGGCGTTCAGCTTCATGGTGCAGGAGCCCAGCGGGATCATCGCCTGGTTCAGCGCCAGATCTTTACGTTCCAGAGAGTGCATGTAACGCATCATCTCGGTTTCGCTGTGATAGCGGTTGAACACCGGGTGAGTCAGGATCGCGTCGTCGCGCAGCATGCTTTCCTGAATGGAGCGGCTGTCGAGCGCAACCTCTTTGTCGAGCGTATCAACGTCCAGACCCTGTGCGTCACCCAGCAATACGTTGAACAGGGTCAGGATATCGTCACGGGTGGTGCTTTCGTCCAGCGTAATACCGACTGCGTTGTGAATGTCGCTGCGCAGGTTGATTTGTGCTGCCTCGGCGCGCGCCAGCACGGCCGCTTTGTCTGCCACCTCGACGCACAGGGTGTCGAAGTAGTGCTCATGACGCAGTCTGAGACCTTTCTGTTGCAGACCGCAGGCCAGGATATCGGCCAGACGGTGGATGCGGCTGGCAATGCGTTTCAGACCTGCCGGACCGTGGAACACCGCGTATAAGCTGGCAATGTTAGCCAGCAGCACCTGCGAGGTACAGATGTTGGAGTTCGCTTTCTCGCGGCGGATATGCTGCTCGCGGGTCTGCATCGCCATGCGCAGCGCGGTGTTACCGGCGGCATCTTTCGATACGCCGATAATACGGCCTGGCATGGAACGTTTAAATTCATCTTTCGCGCCAAAGAACGCCGCGTGCGGGCCGCCGTAGCCCATCGGCACGCCGAAGCGTTGCGCTGAGCCGAAGACAATATCCGCGCCCTGTTTACCTGGCGCCGTCAGCAGCACCAGCGCCATAAAATCAGCGGCGACGCTAACAATAACCTTACGGGATTTGAGCTCGGCGATCAGCGCGCTGTAATCATGCACTTCCCCGGTGGTGCCCACCTGCTGTAACAGCACGCCGAAGACGTCCTGGTGATCCAGCACTTTGTCAGCGTCGTCGACAATCACCTCAAAGCCGAAGGTTTCCGCACGGGTGCGCACCACGTCCAGCGTCTGGGGATGCACGTCCGCCGCGACGAAGAAGCGGTTGGCGTTTTTCAGCTTGCTCACGCGCTTCGCCATCGCCATCGCTTCAGCGGCGGCAGTGGCTTCATCCAGCAGAGAGGCAGAGGCGATATCCATACCGGTCAGATCCAGCGTCACCTGCTGGAAGTTCAGCAGCGCTTCCAGACGGCCCTGGGAGACTTCTGGCTGATACGGGGTGTAAGCGGTGTACCAGCCCGGATTTTCCAGCATATTACGCAGGATCACCGGCGGTAATTGCACGTTGGTGTAGCCCATGCCGATATAAGACTTATAGCGCTTGTTAAGGCCGGCGATGGCCTTCAGCTCCGCCAGCGCGGCGAACTCCGTCGTGGACTCGCCTACCTGCGGCGGTGTGGCAAGCTGGATGTCTTTTGGCACGATCTGGCCGATCAGTGCGTTTAATGAATCCGCGCCAACTGTCTTCAGCATCTCCTGCTGTTGCTGAGCATCCGGCCCAATGTGACGTTCAATGAAGGCGCCACGGTTTTCAAGCTGGCTTAAAGTCTGTGTCATGAGCGATGGTTCCTGAAACGTGCAGTGAATCGTAATTATCTGTAACGCTGTTGCCCGGTGGCGCTAACGCTTACCGGGCCTACGTAGATCTGTAGGCCGGATAAGCGCAGCGCCATCCGGCACAACGTTATTCGTCTTCCAGTAGTGCTTCGTACGCGGTCGCATCCAGCAGCGCGGCAACCTGCGCTTCGTCGCTGGCTTTGATCTTAAAGATCCAGCCGCCTTCATAAGGCTCGCTGTTCACCAGCTCCGGGGAGTCGCTCAGCGCGTCGTTCACGGCAACAATTTCACCGCTCACCGGAGCGTAGATGTCAGAGGCCGCTTTAACGGATTCCGCCACCGCACAGTCGTCGCCTGCGCTCACGGTTGCGCCCACTTCCGGCAGATCAACAAACACCATGTCGCCCAGCAGTTCCTGCGCGTGCTCGGTGATCCCAACGGTGTAAGTGCCGTCCGCCTCTTTGCGCAGCCACTCGTGTTCTTTGCTGTATTTCAGTTCTGCTGGCACATTGCTCATTGAAGTTCTCCTGATAAAAATAGTTAGGCGACCGGCTTACCGGCGCGAACAAAAATCGGTTTGGTCACGTTGACCGGCATTTCGCGGTTGCGGATCTGCACCACCGCCGTTTCGCCAATCCCCGCTGGCACGCGTGCCAGTGCAATACTGTAGCCGAGCGTCGGGGAGAACGTTCCGCTGGTGATCACGCCTTCGCGATGATTGCCATCGGTATCGGTGAAGCGCACCGGCAGCTCGCCGCGCAGAACGCCTTTTTCTTTCATCACCAGGCCAACCAGCTGTTCAGTGCCCTTCTCGCGCTGCATCTCCAGCGCTTCACGGCCAATAAAATCACGGTCAGCCGGTTCCCACGCGATGGTCCAGCCCATGTTGGCTGCCAGCGGTGAGACGCCTTCGTCCATCTCCTGACCGTAGAGGTTCATCCCCGCTTCCAGACGCAGCGTATCGCGCGCGCCCAGGCCCGCAGGCTTCACACCCGCCTCCACCAGCGCACGCCAGAAATCGGCGGCCTTTTCGTTTGGCATTGCAATTTCGTAGCCCGCTTCACCGGTGTAGCCGGTGGTGGCGATAAACAGATCCCCCGCCTGCACGCCGAAGAACGGCTTCATGCCTTCGGTTGCTTTGCGCTGCTCGTCGCTGAACAGAGACGCGGCTTTCGCCTGGGCGTTTGGCCCCTGCACCGCAATCAGCGACAGATCGTCACGAACGGTGATGTCGATGGCGTAAGGTTCAGCGTGTTGGGAAATCCAGGAGAGGTCTTTTTCGCGGGTGGCGGAGTTTACAACGAGGCGGAAGAAATCTTCGGTGAAGTAGTAGACGATGAGGTCGTCAATCACGCCGCCAGAGGCATTGAGCATGCCGGTATAGAGCGCTTTGCCCGGCGTTTTTAGTTTGGCGACGTCGTTTGCCAACAGATAACGCAAAAACTCCCGGGTGCGGCTTCCGCGCAGGTCGACAATCGTCATATGAGACACGTCGAACATACCGGCATCGGTGCGCACCGCGTGGTGCTCATCAATCTGCGAGCCGTAGTGCAGCGGCATCATCCAGCCGTGGAAGTCCACCATGCGGGCGCCGCATAACACGTGCTGTTCGTACAAAGGAGTCTGTTGAGCCATCTTTTCCTCGTTGAAAAATTCACCGTGAAACCCGGTGTCGACCTCGCGATCGGGGGCCGACGCAAACGTTCTCTTTTACCTGAACTTACCACCGAAACCGGCGGTTAACCATAAGGTAAAACGGGTCATCACATTAGCTTATGACCAAAAATCGCTGAAAAGCCTACAGAGTTATTCACTGGTAAAATGCGATTAAACCCGCATAAAATTAACATCGAGCTAACAGGATTTAGCAGATGGTGATATTTCGTGCGGAAAAACGGGCCGAATTTCCGTAACATAAAAAGAGTAAGATTAGATTTTCTAATGCGAAAAATGACGTGAAATTAGATTATTTCAAACGAGGAGATTTCCCCGGCGCGAAGGCCGGGAAAATAAAGTGTGACGGGGATCGAGATTAACGTAACCAGTCGGGAAGATCGTTAAGGCCCATTGCCTGACGAAGAAGCTGCGGTTTGACGCCGGGAAGGGTGTCGGCCAGTTTGAGGCCGATATCGCGCAGCAGTTTTTTCGCCGGGTTCGCTCCGGCAAATAGCTCGCGGAAGCCCTGCATACCCGCCAGCATCATCGCCGCACTGTGTTTGCGGCTGCGCTCGTAGCGACGCAGATACAGATGCTGACCAATATCTTTGCCTTCACGATGCAGACGACGCAGCTCTTCAACCAGCTCGGCCGCGTCCATAAAGCCGAGGTTCACCCCCTGCCCGGCCAGCGGATGAATCGTATGCGCCGCATCCCCCACCAACGCCAGACGGTGCGCCGCAAACTGACGCGCGTAGCGACCAGTTAACGGAAACGCCTGGCGTTCGCTTTCAAGCGTGCACAGGCCCAGACGGTTATCAAACGCCACGCATAGCGCCTGATTAAAGGCGTCCGGCGTCGCCTCCTGCATCTGCTGCGCTTTCTCCGGCTCTAAAGACCAGACGATGGAGCAGAGATGCGGATCAGCAAGCGGCAGGAAGGCCAGAATGCCATCATTGTGGAAAATCTGGCGCGCCACGCCGCCATGCGGCTCTTCGGTGCGGATTGTGGCAACCAGGGCGTGATGACGGTAATCCCAGAAGGTCAGCGGAATATCCGCTTTGTTACGCAGCCAGGAATTGGCGCCGTCGGCACCCACTACCAGCCGCGCGGTCAGCATGTCGCCGCTTTCAAGAGTGATAAACGCGTCGTTTTCGCCCCACGCCACCTGCTGAAGTTTCGCCGGTGCGATCAGCGTGACGTCGCTGCACTGCTGCGCTTTTTGCCACAGCGCGTGGTGGATCACCGCGTTTTCAACGATGTGCCCAAGGTGGCTGTAGCCCATGCTTTCATCGTCAAACGCGATATGGCCGAAGCTGTCTTTATCCCACACTTCCATGCCATGGTAACAGCTGGCACGCAGCGCCACGATTTCAGACCAGACGCCAAGGTGCGTCAGTAGCTTTTCGCTGGCGGCATTGATCGCCGAGACGCGCAGCTCCGGCGGTGCATCCTGCGCCACGGGCTGCGGCGCATTTTGCTCAAGCACCGCCACGCGCAGGCCGCTGCCCTGTAAACCACAGGCCAGCGCCAGTCCTACCATTCCGCCGCCGACAATGGCGACATCAACATTTTGCACGGTGATTACTCCTTAACGCGCGACCCAACCCAGGGTCCGCTGCGCCAGCACGTCACGTGCCGGAATGAACAGTTCCATCGCCATCAGCCCAAGGTTGCGACCCGCAACCAGCGGTGCCCAGCGATTGGCAAACAGGTGGACTAAACCGTCGGTAACGCCAATGGTCGCCGCTTTGTCCGCCTGACGTCGTTTCTGGTAATGGCTCAGCACTGAGTATGCGCCACAATCCTGTTGTTCGCTCCACGTCTGCGCCAGTAGCTCAGCCAGGCTCATCACGTCGCGCAGGCCAAGGTTAAAGCCTTGCCCGGCGATGGGGTGCAGCGTCTGCGCGGCGTTGCCGACCAGGGCGACGCGATGGGAGACAGTCTGCGATGCGGTCGTCAGCGCGAGCGGATAGGCCACGCGTTTTCCGGCCTGGGTGATACGCCCAAGCCGCCAGCCGAAGGCTTTCTGCAGCTCGGAACTAAAACGTTCGTCGGACCAGGAGAGAACCTCATCGGCCCGGTCCTGCGCATGGCACCACACCAGCGAGCAGCGCCCGTTCGACATCGGCAGCATGGCCAGCGGGCCGTGCTCCGTGAAGCGCTCAAATGCCCTGCCGTTATGCGCGCCAGCCGTAGAGACGTTAGCGATGACCGCCACCTGCCCATAGGGTTCAGAGCGCAATTCGACGCCGCACTGCGTGGCGATCGCGGAGCGTGAACCATCCGCCGCCACCAGCAGTTCCCCCTCCAGCGTGGTGCCGTTGTCCAGCGTCACGCTGACGGCTTCGTCACGGCGGCTAAAGCTGGCGACGCGCGCCGGACAGTGCAGCGTGACGCCAGGCGCGTCCTGTAAAAGACGGAACAGCCGCAGCCCTACGTCATGCAGCTCGACAACCTGCCCCAGCGCCTCGATCCGGTAATCGTGGGCATCCAGCGTCACAAACCCGGCGTGCCCGCGATCGCTGACGTGAACGGTGCCGATCGCCGTCGCGCAATCCGCTATCGCCTGCCAGATCCCAATACGCGCAAGCTGCTGACAGGTTCCCTGCGCCAGCGCGATAGCGCGGGCGTCGAAACCGGGATGATCGGCCGCCTGCGGCGCGACCGCCTCAACCAGATGCACCGGAAGCTGGCCCTGGGTTAACTGCGAAATAGCCAACGCCAGAGTAGCGCCGGTCATGCCTCCGCCAACAATGATCACGCTCATCCGCGTGCCGCCGCCATCAGCGCCTCGATGTCGTCGGCTTTTTTCACCACGGTCGCGGTCAGGTTTTCGTTACCGGTTTCGGTGATGACGATGTCATCTTCAATACGAATACCGATCCCGCGGTACTGTTCCGGCACGTCGGCATCCGGCGCGATATACAGCCCCGGCTCAACGGTCAGCACCATGCCAGGCTCCAGCACGCGCGAACGTTCCGGACCGTATGCCCCCACGTCATGCACATCCAGCCCCAGCCAGTGGCTCAGGCCATGCATAAAGTACGGACGATGGGCGTTTTCGGTTATAAGGGTGTCCACATCGCCTTTCAGAATGCCGAGCTTCACCAGCCCGGTAATCATGATGCGCACCACCTCGCCCGTAACCTCCTGGATGGAGGTGCCAGGGCGGAACAGCGTCAGCGCGGTCTCCAGAGACTCAAGCACGATGTCATAGATTTCACGCTGCGCTGGGGTGAATTTACCGTTCACCGGGAAGGTACGGGTGATGTCGCCCGCGTAACCCTGATATTCACAGCCGGCGTCAATCAGCACCAGATCGCCGTCGCGCAGTTCACTTTCGTTTTCGGTGTAGTGCAGAATGCAGCCGTTTTTCCCGCCGCCTACGATGGTGTTATAGGACGGGAAGCGCGCGCCGTGACGGTTAAATTCATGGTGAATTTCCCCTTCAAGCTGGTACTCGAACATACCGGGACGGCACTTTTCCATGGCGCGGGTATGCGCCAGGGCGCTGATTTCGCCCGCGCGGCGCATCACGTTCAGCTCTTCTTCAGACTTAAACAGGCGCATCTCATGCACCACCGGTCGCCAGTCTGTCAGGGTTGCGGGTGCAGACAAATTCTGACGTGAGCCTTTACGCAGCTTATCCAGCGCAGTGAAAACAATCTCATCCGCATAGGCGTATTCACCCTGCGCGTGGTACAGCACGTCCAGGCCGTTGAGCAGTTGATAGAGCTGCTGGTTGATTTCGCTGTAGGCCAGCGCGCGGTCCACGCCCAGTTTTTCCGGCGCCGCCTCCTGACCTAAGCGGCGGCCAAACCAGATTTCCGCGGTCAGATCGCGCACGCGGTTGAAAATCACGCTGTGGTTGTGGGTGTCATTGCTTTTAATCAGCACCAGTACCGCTTCCGGCTCGTTAAACCCGGTGAAGTACCAGAAATCGCTGCTCTGGCGATAGGGGTATTCGCTGTCGGCGCTGCGCGTCACTTCCGGCGCGGCGAAAATCAGGGCAGCGCTTCCCGGCTGCATTTTTGCCAGCAGCGCCTGACGACGGCGAGAATACTCTTGACTGGAGATAACCATGACACCCTCCTGTGCGTTATTTTTCTTAGTGTAATGTTGGCTTGCGAACTTCCGGCGCGGTCGGCTGCGAGCGCGTAAAGTTGTCGTGGCACAGCAGAGACGCCACGCGCACGTACTCGATGATCTCTTCGAGAGACATCTCCAGCTCTTCCTGGTCTTCGTCTTCATCGTAGCCGAGCTGGGCGATGTTACGCAGATCGTCGATCGCTTCACCCGCTTCGCCGGTCACTTTATCCAGTTTAGGCTGGGTTACGCCCAGGCCAAGCAGATAGTGGTTTACCCAACCCGCGAGCGCATCAGCGCGATCGAAGACGCTGACATCGTCGCCTTCAGGCAGATAAAGCTG
This sequence comes from Enterobacter cloacae complex sp. I1M, assembly GCF_014982425.1. Lineage (NCBI taxonomy): Bacteria > Pseudomonadati > Pseudomonadota > Gammaproteobacteria > Enterobacterales > Enterobacteriaceae > Enterobacter > Enterobacter cloacae complex sp. I1M. Next base: position 16,751 of record NZ_JADCLG010000014.1, read on the forward strand.
AAAAAGAAAGCCATCGTCTTCCAGGGAATCGCTGGTTGTGGCGTGCATTTTACGCAGCGCTTCCGCCAGTTCGTGGCCAAATGCCAGCCCTTCGTTGGTGAGGTCGTGGATCAGCGGCAGCCATGAGCTGTCGCTGTTTCCGCCGCACAGTATGCCGCTGATCAGACCGTGCATTTCGGCAGGGGTTAGACCGACTCCCTGCTGGTTCAGTAACTGGTTTAAATCCTTGTAACCAGGCATTTCGTTCTGTATAGACATACGCATTCGTCATCAAAGGGAGGATATTCATGATATGCTACCACTTTGGACCCTGGTGATACCAGAAAAGGGCTTGTATCTTCACATCAGGGTAGCTATAGTGTCGCCCCTTCGCAGCCCCCGGGGCAGTAAGCGAAGGCAGCGCAGTCAATCAGCAGGAAGGTGGCATGTCTGCACAACCCGTCGATCTCCAGATTTTTGGCCGTTCACTGCGAGTGAATTGTCCGCCTGAACAAAGGGATGCTTTGAATCAGGCTGCGGACGATTTGAATCAGCGGTTGCAAGATCTAAAAGAACGCACTAGAGTCACAAATACTGAGCAGCTGGTTTTCATCGCCGCGTTGAACATCAGCTATGAACTGACTCAGGAAAAAGCGAAGACCCGCGATTACGCGGCAAGCATGGAGCAGCGCATTAAAATGCTCCAGCAGACCATTGAACAGGCATTGCTTGATCAAGGTCGCAGTCCTGAAAGACCGGGACCAAAGTTTGAATAACACTTCTCAGTTGACTATGGTAGAGTAACTGTGAAGACAAAATTTCTCTGAGATGTTTGCAAGCGGGCCAGTCCCCTGAGCCGATATTTCATACCACAAGAATGTGGCGCTCCATGGTTGGTGAGCATGCTCGGTCCGTCCGAGAAGCCTTAAAACTATGACGACACATTCACCTTGAACCAAGGGTTCAAGGGTTACAGCCTGCGGCGGCATCTCGGAGATTCCCTCTCTCTTCTTCTACCAACAACCATGACTCAATTCCCTGAAGTTTCTGCTTCACGCCAGGATATCCGTCAGCTCATTCGCCAGCGTCGTCGTGCCTTAAGCGCCGAACAACAGGCACAGTTTGCCCAGCAGGCCGCCGCCCGTATGATGGCCTATCCGCCTGTGGTGATGGCAAACACCGTCGCCCTGTTTCTTTCGTTTGATGGTGAGCTGGATACCCAACCGCTTATAGACCAGCTCTGGCGCGCCGGGAAAAAAGTTTATCTGCCGGTGCTGCATCCCTTTAGCCGGGGCAATCTGCTGTTTCTGCACTACCATCCGCACAGCGAACTGGTGGTGAATCGTCTGAAAATCACCGAACCCAAACTCGACGTGCGCGATGTGCTGCCGCTATCTGAACTGGATGTGCTGATTACGCCGCTGGTGGCGTTTGACGAGCAGGGACAGCGATTAGGTATGGGCGGTGGTTTTTACGACAGAACGCTACAAAACTGGCAGCAGTACGGGTTGCAGCCGGTGGGCTATGCGCATGATTGTCAGGGCGTGGAGGCATTACCCGTGGAGAAATGGGATGTGCCGTTGCCGGCGGTGGTGACGCCCAGTAAAACCTGGACCTGGTAGAACAAAGCCGGGTGGCGGCTACGCCTTACCCGGCCTACATAAATCCTCGAACATTGTAGGTCGGGTAAGCGTAAGCGCCACCCGACACACAGACCGCACGACCGTTGTAGGTCGGGTAAGCGTGAGCGCCACCCGACACACAGACCGCACGAACATTGTAGGTCGGGTATGCGTAAGCGCCACCCGACACCACAGACCGCACGAACATTGTAGGTCGGGTAAGCGTGAGCGCCACCCGATACACAGACCGCACGAACATTGTAGGTCGGGTAAGCGTAAGCGCCACCCGACACCACAGACCGCACTATCAGTACAGCAGACGCGCGCGAATCGTCCCCGGAATGGCCTTCATGCTCTGCAATGCTTTCTCAGCAATGTCTTCATCCGCTTCAATATCAATCACCACATAACCCATCTGCGCGTTCGTTTGCAGATACTGCGCGGCAATGTTGACGCCCTGTTCGGCAAAGATCTGGTTGATAGCAGTCAGCACGCCCGGACGGTTTTCGTGAATGTGCAGCAGACGACGCCCGCCGTGTAGCGGCAGAGACACTTCCGGGAAGTTCACCGCAGAGAGCGTTGAACCGTTGTCGGAATATTTGCTCAGCTTGCCCGCCACTTCCAGGCCGATATTCTCCTGCGCTTCCTGAGTAGAACCCCCGATATGCGGCGTCAGGATCACGTTGTCGAACTCGCACAGCGGAGAGGTGAACGGATCGCTGTTGGTGGCCGGTTCCGTCGGGAACACGTCAATCGCCGCACCCGCCAGATGCTTACGCTTCAGCGCATCGCACAGGGCAGGAATATCGACCACTGTACCGCGCGCGGCGTTGATCAGCAGTGAGCCCGGCTTCATCAGCGCCAGCTCTTCCGCTCCCATCATGTTTTTGGTGGACGCATTTTCCGGCACGTGCAGGCTGACCACGTCGCTCATGTTCAGCAGGTCAGAAAGATGCTGCACCTGCGTCGCGTTACCCAGCGGCAGTTTGTTTTCGATATCGTAGAAAAACACGTGCATGCCAAGGGATTCCGCCAGAATACCGAGCTGCGTACCGATGTGGCCGTAACCAATAATCCCGAGTTTTTTACCACGCGCTTCGTAGGAGCCCGCGGCCAGTTTATTCCACACGCCGCGGTGCGCTTTGGCGTTAGCTTCCGGAATACCGCGAAGGAGTAGCAGCAGCTCGCCAATCACCAGCTCCGCCACGGAACGGGTGTTGGAGAACGGGGCGTTAAAAACCGGGATACCGCGTTTTGCGGCGGCATTCAGATCAACCTGATTGGTACCGATACAGAAACAGCCAATCGCCACCAGCTTTTCCGCCGCAGCAATAACGTCTTCAGTCAGTTGGGTACGGGATCGCAGGCCAATGAAATGGGCATCACGGATGGACGCTTTCAGCTCTTCAGTATCCAGCGCGCCTTTGTGAAATTCGATGTTGGTGTAACCTGCAGCGCGAAGGCTATCGAGCGCTTTCTGGTGCACGCCTTCAACCAGCAGGAATTTAATCTTGTCTTTCTCCAGTGATACCTTTGCCATTTACCCGACCCTGTTTTTATCTGAACTGATGTTGTGCTGGATATAAATCCCGTGCAGCCAACATATCAAAAAAAACTATTGCAGCAATATGAACGTTTGCGTCGGCACTCTGAAGAAAAGTCATACAGAGCAAAATGACAGAGGAAAATGCTATGGAAATTTACAAACGCGGCAGGATCGGCAAAAGAGGCGGAAAAACGTGACACAAGTCACCGAATTTAGCTTTTCAAAATTTTTTAGCGGGGGGAGCGCTCCCCCCGTCAGATCATTTTACGATGGTTTTTACACCGTCAGCCGTGCCGATCAGCGCCACGTCCGCGCCACGGTTGGCAAATAACCCTACGGTAACGACGCCCGGAATGCCGTTGATCGCATTTTCCAGCGCAATGGCATCGAGGATCTCAAGGCCGTGAACGTCGAGGATCACGTTGCCGTTGTCGGTCACCACACCCTGACGGTATTCCGGACGACCACCCAGCTTCACCAGTTGACGTGCCACGGCACTGCGCGCCATCGGGATCACTTCGACCGGCAGCGGGAAACTCCCCAGAATGTCGACCTGCTTGGAGGCGTCCGCGATGCAGATGAACTTATCCGCCACGGAGGCAATGATTTTTTCGCGGGTCAGCGCCGCGCCACCGCCTTTGATCATCTGCATGTGGCCGTTGATTTCATCCGCGCCATCAACGTAAATGCCCAGACGGTCCACTTCGTTGAGGTCGAAAACAGTGATGCCGAGGCTTTTCAGCTTTTCCGTGGAAGCATCGGAGCTCGAAACCGCGCCCTCGATTTGCCCCTTCATCGTGCCCAGCGCATCGATAAAGTGCGCCGCCGTCGATCCCGTACCAACACCGACAATGGTACCCGGCTGTACGTACTGGAGAGCGGCCCATCCTACTGCTTTTTTCAGTTCATCCTGCGTCATGATCGTTTTGCCTGTGGTGTGAAAACTCAGGGCGCATTATAGAACACGTCGAATGGATTTCGTCTGCCACGAAGGGAAAATTGTGTCATAGTGCAGATTAAGCAAAATTAAGGAGTCAGCCAGAGCAATGAAACGTCCGGACTACAGAACACTACAGGCACTTGATGCAGTTATTCGTGAACGCGGTTTTGAGCGCGCGGCGCAAAAGCTGTGCATCACCCAGTCCGCCGTATCACAGCGTATCAAACAGCTTGAAAACATGTTCGGGCAGCCGCTGCTGGTGCGTACCGTACCGCCGCGTCCAACGGAGCAAGGACAAAAGCTCCTCGCCCTGCTGCGTCAGGTTGAACTGCTGGAAGATGAGTGGCTGGGCGATGAACAGACCGGCTCCACGCCGCTGCTGCTGTCGCTGGCGGTGAACGCCGACAGTCTGGCAACCTGGCTGCTGCCGGCCCTTGCGCCGGTGCTGGCCGACTCCCCTATCCGCCTGAATCTCCAGGTTGAAGATGAAACCCGCACCCAGGAACGTCTGCGTCGCGGCGAAGTGGTTGGTGCCGTCAGTATTCAGCCTCAGGCGCTGCCAAGCTGTCTGGTGGATCAGTTGGGCGCGCTGGATTACCTCTTCGTCGGTTCAAAAGCCTTTGCCGAGCGCTATTTCCCGAACGGTGTGACCCGCGCCGCGCTGCTAAAAGCCCCTGCCGTCGCGTTCGACCATCTGGACGATATGCATCAGGCCTTCCTGCAGCAAAACTTCGATCTGCCGCCGGGCAGCGTGCCGTGTCATATCGTTAACTCGTCCGAAGCCTTTGTGCAGCTTGCACGTCAGGGAACCACCTGCTGCATGATCCCGCATCTGCAGATTGAGAAAGAGTTGAAAAGCGGTGAGCTGATTGATTTAACTCCGGGGCTGTATCAGCGCCGGATGCTGTACTGGCACCGTTTTGCGCCGGAAAGCCGCATGATGCGCAACGTCACCGACGCGCTGCTGGCGTTTGGGCATAAGGTGTTAAGACAGGATTGAAAAACAAGCCGGGTGGCGGCTTCGCCTTACCCGGCCTACGGGTTACTGAGCTGGCTTTTCAGTCGGCTCCAGCTGGAACACCACATCAACCTGATCGTCGAACTGAATGGTTGGCTGCTCGTAGGTTTCCTGAGCAGAAACCGGCGCGGCGTCCGCTTTCATCATCCGCACCATCGGGCTTGGCTGGTAGTTTGAGACGTGGTAACGCACGCTGTAAACCGGACCGAGCTTGCTCTTGAAGCCGGATGCCAGCTGCTGCGCCTGATGAATGGCATCATCAATCGCCGCTTTACGCGCTTCGTCTTTATACTTCTCCGGTTGCGCAACGCCCAGCGAGACGGAACGAATTTCGTTCAGCCCAGCCTTCAGCGCACCATCCAGCAATCCGTTGAGCTTATCAAGCTGGCGCACGGTCACTTCTACAGTACGCACGGCGCGATAGCCTTTCAGGATGCTTTTGCCGTTCTGGTAATCGTAATCCGGTTGAGTACGCAGGTTCGCAGAGCTGATGTCTTTTTTCGCGACACCGTTCTGTTCCAGGAAAGAGAGGTATTGCGCAACACGATCGTCTGCCTGTTTCTTAGCGGAAGCAGCATCTTTCGCCGCCACGTTCACTTCAATTGCCAGGGTTGCAACATCCGGTACCGCATCCACGCTTGCCGTACCTGAAGTGACAATGTGCGGGCCGTTTGGCAGTTCATTCGCCTGCACCGACACCGCACCTAAACTTACTAATGCCGCCAGGGCCATCACCTTAAACTTCACTGTCATTCCTCCATGTTGCGAAGAGTGCCCTGTTAACAGGGCTCATGCCAGCAAGCTTAGCGGGTCTTGTTCAGATGTCCATAAGACAACGCTTAGTTGAACAATCCCTGTACGTGATGAATGCCCTCTTTCGCCAGCTGGAAGGCAATAAACCACATCACCAGCCCCACCAGGGTATTGATAATGCGCTGCGCTTTGGCGGTACGCAGTCGTGGCGCCAGCCACGCCGCCAGGATCGCAAGACCAAAGAACCAGAGGAAGGAGGCGCTGACCGTACCGAGCGCAAACCAGCGTTTGGGCTCAACGTCCAGCTGTCCACCCAGGCTGCCGAGCACCACGAACGTATCAAGATAAACGTGCGGGTTAAGCCATGTCACGGCGAGCATGGTGACGATAATCTTCCAGCGCCCTTGCTTCATCACTTCGGCGCTCGCCAGCTCAAGATTGCTGCTCATGGCCGTTTTCAGGGCGCCAAACCCGTACCACAGCAGAAACGCTACGCCGCCCCAGGTAACCAGCGCCAGCAGCCACGGCGACTGCATCAACAGGGCGCTGCCGCCAAAAATCCCGGCGCAAATCAGCAGCAGATCGCTCACCGCGCACAGCAGGGCAATCATCAGATGGTACTGACGGCGAATGCCCTGATTCATCACGAACGCATTTTGTGGACCAAGGGGAAGGATCATGGCCGCACCTAACGCAAGCCCTTGAAAATAGTAAGATAACATAACGTAATTCTCGCAGAGTTGTCCTGGGGCAGACTATACTGCGGGAACGACATTAGAGGAAATGGATAATATTAATTGGGGATTAGCGGGGCTAATAAAAGAAAAGCCCGGTGTCGCTGACGCTTACCGGGCCTACGGAGACGTTACTCTGCTTCTTTGACTTTTTTGACGTTTACGTCCATCTGCGGGTACGGGAAGCTGATGCCGTTAGCATCGAAGTCACGCTTAATGCGCTCCAGCACATCCCAGTAAACGTTTTGCAGATCGCTGCTTTTGCTCCAGATGCGCACCACAAAATTAATGGATGATGCGCCCAGTTCATTCAGACGAACGGTCTGCTCGCGGTCCTTCAGAATACGGTCATCTGAAGCAATGATGTTGGTAATCAGAGACTTCACCTGATCGATATCGGAATCGTACGCCACGCTGATGATCAGCTCGTTACGACGCACCGGCTCGCGGGAGAAGTTAATGATATTACCGGCAATGATTTTCCCGTTCGGTACCACCACAATACGACCGTCGACAGTACGCAGAGTGGTAGAGAAAATCTGTACCTGCAACACGGTACCCGCGATCCCGCCTAAATCCACGTATTCACCGGAACGGAACGGACGGAAGGTTACCAGCAGTACGCCCGCCGCCAGGTTCGACAGCGAACCCTGTAATGCCAGACCAATGGCCAGACCGGCAGCACCGAGCACAGCGATGACGGATGCCGTCTGCACGCCGACACGCCCCAGCGCCGCAATCAGCGTAAAGGCGATGATGCCGTAACGCACCAGCGCGGAGAGGAAATCGGCGACCGTGGCGTCAATGTGTCGTGCAACCATCACCCGGTTGACCGCGTTCGATACGATACGCGCCACGATCATCCCGACAATGATGATGGCAATAGCGGCAACAATATTCACAGCGTAGCTCAGCAGTAGCGCCTGGTTGCGCACCAGCCAGTTACCCGCGTGATTGATGCTGTCTACAACATCAAGTTGTTCCATTTATTCTTCCTTTTGCTAAACCAAAACACAAAATCTATCCCTTAAGGGGACAGGCAGGTCAGTAAAGGGTAAACAAAAAGAGCGGGTAATGCCAAACAGATCACAAAATCAGGTATTGCAGGATATTGAAAAAGCATAAAAAAAGGCCCGCATTTGCGGGCCTTCTGATGTGCTGTCAGCAGTTCAAATTACAGAACGTCAACCGCGTTCAGTTCTTTGAAAGCCTGCTCCAGACGAGTAATCATAGAAGTCTGGGCAGCGCGCAGCCATACGCGTGGATCGTAGTATTTCTTGTTCGGCTGGTCTTCGCCTTTCGGGTTGCCCAGCTGACCTTGCAGGTAAGCTTCGTTGGTTTTGTAGTATTGCAGGATACCGTCCCAGGTTGCCCACTGGGTGTCGGTATCGATGTTCATTTTCACTACGCCGTAGCTTACGGAATCTTTGATTTCCTGAGCAGAAGAACCGGAACCGCCGTGGAAGACGAAGTTCAGGCTGTTGTGCGGCAGGTTGTGTTTCTTAGACACATATTCCTGAGAATCACGCAGGATGGTCGGGGTCAGAACCACGTTACCTGGCTTGTACACGCCGTGCACGTTACCGAAGGATGCTGCGATGGTGAAGCGTGGGCTGATTTTGCTCAGCTCGGTGTAAGCGTAATCAACGTCTTCTGGCTGAGTGTACAGAGCAGAAGCGTCCATGTGGCTGTTGTCCACACCGTCTTCTTCACCGCCGGTGCAACCCAGTTCGATTTCCAGGGTCATGCCCATTTTGGACATACGCGCCAGGTACTTAGAGCAGATCTCGATGTTTTCTTCCAGAGACTCTTCGGACAGGTCGATCATGTGAGAAGAGAACAGTGGCTTACCGGTTGCTGCGAAGTGTTTTTCACCTGCGTCCAGCAGACCGTCGATCCATGGCAGCAGTTTTTTCGCGCAGTGGTCAGTGTGCAGGATAACCGGAACACCGTAGTGCTCAGCCATCTGGTGAACATGATGTGCGCCAGAGATAGCACCCAGGATAGCAGCGCCCTGAGGAACGTCAGTTTTCACGCCTTTACCTGCGATGAACGCAGCGCCGCCGTTAGAGAACTGAACGATAACCGGTGCTTTAACTTTTGCAGCGGTTTCCAGTACGGCATTGATGGAGTCGGTACCTACGCAGTTAACTGCTGGCAGAGCGAAGTTGTTTTCTTTAGCTACCTGGAACACTTTCTGTACGTCATCACCAGTGATAACGCCAGGTTTTACGAAATCAAAAATTTTAGACATGTTGCTTAGTCCTGTATCTTCGGCCGTTAGAAAAGGTGCGAGCTCTGATAAGCGCGCTGAAAATTGGGCAGGTTTCCCTGCCCCTGAATGGCTTACTTCTTAGCGCGCTCTTCGAGCATTGCTACTGCTGGCAGGACTTTGCCTTCCACGAATTCGAGGAATGCGCCGCCACCAGTGGAGATGTAGGAGATCTTGTCAGCGATACCGAACAGGTCGATAGCTGCCAGGGTGTCACCACCGCCTGCGATAGAGAACGCTTCGCTGTCTGCGATAGCGTTTGCAACGATTTCAGTCCCTTTGCGGAAGTTCGGGAATTCGAACACGCCGACAGGACCGTTCCACAGGATAGTTTTTGCGTTTTTCAGGATTTCAGCCAGTTTCTGTGCAGAAACGTCGCCCAGGTCCAGAATCTGCTCTTCATCTTTGATGTCATTAACAGATTTAAGGGTTGCGGTAGCAGTTTCGGAGAACTCGGTCGCCACGCGAACGTCAGTTGGAACCGGGATATCACAGGTGCTCAGCAGGCGTTTGGCTTCGTCAACCAGATCCGCTTCGTACAGGGATTTACCCACGTTGTGGCCTTGCGCAGCAACGAAGGTGTTCGCGATACCACCGCCAACGATCAGCTGGTCAGCAATTTTGGACAGAGAATCCAGAACGGTCAGTTTGGTAGAAACTTTAGAACCACCAACGATAGCGACCATCGGACGAGCAGGTTCTTTCAGTGCTTTACCCAGAGCTTCCAGTTCGTCAGCCAGCAGTGGACCTGCACAGGCGACGTCTGCGAATTTACCGATACCGTGGGTAGAAGCCTGCGCACGGTGAGCCGTACCGAAGGCATCCATCACGAATACGTCGCACAGCGCAGCGTATTTTTTGGACAGGGTTTCGTCGTCTTTCTTTTCGCCTTTGTTGAAGCGAACGTTTTCCAGAACAACCAGCTCACCTTCAGCAACTTCTACGCCGTCCAGGTAATCTTTCACCAGGCGAACCGGGTTGGACAGTTTGTCTTTCAGGTAATTAACAACCGGCAGCAGAGAGAACTCTTCGTTGTACTCGCCTTCAGTTGGACGGCCCAGGTGGGAGGTGACCATCACTTTAGCGCCCTGCTTCAGAGCCAGTTCAATGGTTGGCAGAGATGCACGGATACGCGCGTCGCTGGTCACTTTGCCATCTTTAACCGGTACGTTCAGATCGGCACGGATGAAAACGCGTTTACCTGCCAGATCCAGATCGGTCATCTTAATTACAGACATGGTGAATCCTCTCGTTGATTCTTAAAGTTTTGCAAGCGCAAGGTGCGCTCTACCTGAAACCTTTTGCGGCCATGGCTAACGTGGTGTCGAGCATTCGGTTAGCAAAGCCCCATTCGTTATCACACCAGACCAGCGTCTTGATGAGGTGCGCACCACTGACTCGCGTCTGCGTGCCATCCACGATGGCGCTGTGCGGGTCGTGGTTAAAATCTACTGAGACCAACGGTAATTCCGTATAGTCAACTATACCATGAAATGCTCCCTGTGCCGCTTTTTGCAGCAACAGGTTGACTTCACAGGCTTTTACCGGTTTTTTCACCGTCACGCTAAGATCGATTGCGGTGACGTTTATCGTCGGGACGCGCACGGCAATCGCTTCGAAACGGTCGTTAAACTGCGGGAAAATACGCGTGATCCCGGCAGCCAGTTTCGTATCCACCGGAATGATGGACTGGCTCGCCGCGCGAGTGCGTCGTAAATCCGGATGGTAGGCGTCGATAACCTGCTGATCGTGCATGGCGGAGTGAATCGTGGTCACGGTACCGGATTCAATGCCATACGCATCGTCTAACAGTTTAATGACCGGAATAATGCAGTTGGTGGTACAGGAGGCGTTGGAGACAATGCGGTGTTCAGCCTGCAGCTCGTGCTGGTTGACACCAAACACGACGGTGGCGTCGAGGTCGTGACTGCCGGGATGGGAGAACAGCACTTTTTTCGCGCCAGCATTCAGATGTGCTTCGCCATGTTCACGGTTACCGTACACGCCGGTACAGTCCAGCACCACATCCACACCCAGTTCGCGCCAGGGCAGCTCTTCAATACTGTTCTCATGCAGCACGCGGATGGCATCGTCACCGACGAACAGCTGTTCCCTTTCCTGGCGAACGTCCCAGGCAAAGCGACCGTGGCTGGTGTCATATTTCAACAAATGCGCCATGCCCGCAGCATCCGCCAGTTCATTGATTGCCACCACGGTGATTTCCGCACGACGCCCGGATTCATATAAAGCACGAACCACGTTGCGCCCGATGCGACCGAAGCCATTAATCGCTACGCGTACGGTCATAGATCTCCTGCAAAGCTATCCCTGAGTTTGAGGTGGCTGAAAGAGTAATCCAGCGACGCCCGAAGGGGAATCCTTGCTGTCACAAACTGCGATTGATTGGTCAATTGTCGAACATTTAATCGACTGAAACGCTTCAGCAAGAATAAGCGAATCGGGGAATAAAAGGAATCTCTGTCCAGATGAATAAGCGAGCTATATGACTTGCATCACATTTTCGGTGGAATAATTTACAGAGCAGTTACATGTCTGAGGAATCGTGCATACAAAAAAGCCGGGTGGCGCTAACGCTTACCCGGCCTACATTTTATGCCATTTGTAGGCCCGGTAAGCGTTAGCGCCACCGGGCAAAACGGCAATTACAGCAGTTCTTTCGCCTTAGCGACAACGTTCTCAACGGTGAAGCCAAACTCTTCAAACAGCTGTTCAGCCGGCGCAGACTCACCAAACGTGGTCATACCGACGATAGCGCCGTTCAGGCCAACGTATTTGAACCAGTAGTCAGCGATACCCGCTTCCACTGCCACGCGAGCGGAGACCGCTTTAGGCAGTACAGATTCGCGGTACGCGGCATCCTGCTTGTCGAACGCATCGGTAGACGGCATGGAAACCACGCGCGCTTTCACGCCTTCAGCAGTCAGTTTTTCCCATGCGGCAACGGCCAGTTCAACTTCAGAACCGGTCGCGATAAAGATCAGCTCAGGCTGGCCCGCGCAATCTTTCAGCACGTAACCACCGCGGGCGATGTTTGCCAGCTGCTCTGGGGTACGTTCCTGCTGCGCCAGGTTCTGACGAGAGAGGATCAGCGCGGTCGGGCCGTCCTGACGCTCAACGCCGTATTTCCACGCCACCGCAGATTCAACCTGGTCACATGGACGCCATGTGCTCATGTTCGGGGTCACGCGCAGGGAAGCCACCTGCTCTACCGGCTGGTGAGTTGGACCATCTTCGCCCAGACCGATGGAGTCGTGGGTGTAGACCATCACCTGACGCTGTTTCATCAGCGCAGCCATACGCACGGCGTTACGTGCATATTCTACGAACATCAGGAAGGTAGAGGTGTACGGCAGGAAACCACCGTGCAGAGCGATACCGTTGGCAATCGCAGTCATACCGAATTCACGTACACCATAATGGATGTAGTTACCGGCAGTGTCTTCGTTGATTGGCTTAGAGCCAGACCACAGGGTCAGGTTAGATGGCGCCAGGTCAGCGGAGCCGCCGAGGAATTCTGGAAGCAGAGGACCAAACGCTTCGATCGCATTCTGAGACGCTTTACGGCTGGCGATTTTAGACGGGTTCGCCTGCAACTTCGCAATGAACTCGTTCGCTTTCGCGTCGAAGTCAGACGGCATGTCACCATTCATACGACGGGTGAATTCAGCCGCTTCCTGTGGGAAGGCTTTCGCGTAAGCCGCGAACTTCTCGTTCCAGGCTGCTTCTTTCGCCTGGCCCACTTCTTTCGCATCCCACTGCGCGTAGATTTCAGATGGGATTTCGAAGGCAGGGTGTTTCCAGCCAAGCGCTTCACGGGTCAGTGCGATTTCCGCGTCGCCCAGTGGTGCGCCGTGGGAGTCGTGAGTGCCCGCTTTGTTCGGAGAACCGAAGCCGATGATGGTTTTGCACATCAGCAGGGACGGTTTGTCGGTCACGGCGCGCGCTTCTTCTACGGCACGTTTAATCGAGTCAGCATCGTGGCCATCAACGCCGCGCACAACGTGCCAGCCGTAGGCTTCGAAACGTGCGGCGGTGTCGTCAGTGAACCAGCCTTCAACGTGACCGTCGATGGAGATGCCGTTGTCGTCGTAGAACGCAACCAGTTTACCCAGCTTCAGGGTGCCTGCCAGGGAGCACACTTCGTGAGAAATGCCTTCCATCATGCAGCCGTCGCCCAGGAACGCATAGGTGAAGTGGTCAACGATGTCGTGGCCAGGACGGTTGAACTGTGCCGCCAGGGTCTTCTCAGCAATCGCCATACCCACGGCATTCGCAATGCCCTGACCCAGCGGACCGGTAGTGGTTTCAACGCCAGCGGTGTAGCCCACTTCCGGGTGACCTGGAGTTTTGGAGTGCAGCTGACGGAAATTTTTCAGCTCTTCGATTGGCAGATCGTAGCCAGTGAGGTGCAGCAGGCTGTAGATCAGCATAGAGCCATGGCCGTTAGACAGCACGAAACGGTCGCGGTCTGCCCATGCCGGGTTCTGCGGGTTGTGGTTAAGGAAATCACGCCACAGGACTTCGGCGATGTCAGCCATGCCCATAGGGGCGCCCGGGTGGCCGGATTTGGCTTTCTGTACTGCGTCCATGCTCAGCGCACGAATAGCATTAGCAAGCTCTTTACGTGAGGACATTTTAACTCCAGATCGGACTGTTAAAGGCCATGCCCTTGACGACAGCGCGTTTTGGGCTACGCCGGAAAAAAGTGCCAACAATGTAACCCAAGCCGCAGGGCATGTACATGGACCATTCTTTTGCAGCTTAAGAAATCTCTGGATCATGCTCGCATGTTGCGCAATCTACTCGCCCGCCCCTGTAGATATTCCTTATACTTAGCCCGACACCGGCTTCGTTGACGGTGCATTTTTCGGAATTAATTCAGATTAACGAGTACGGAAGCAACATCATGAAAATGCGTGCAATTGGGCTGGCTGTGGGAACAACGCTCCTGCTAAGCGGCTGTCAGAATATGGATTCTAACGGCCTGATGACCTCAGGCGCAGAAGCTTTTCAGGCCTACTCATTGAGCGATGCGCAGGTGAAAGCGCTGAGCGACGAGGCCTGTAAGGATATGGATGGAAAAGCTACGCTTGCCCCGGCAAACAGCACCTACACGCAGCGTCTGAACAAGATTGCTTCCGCGCTGGGCGACAACATTAACGGTCAGCCGGTTAACTACAAGGTGTATATGGCGAAAGACGTCAACGCCTTCGCGATGGCTAACGGCTGTATCCGCGTTTACAGCGGCCTGATGGACATGATGACCGACAACGAAGTGGAAGCGGTGATCGGCCATGAAATGGGTCACGTTGCTCTCGGTCACGTGAAGAAAGGGATGCAGGTTGCGCTGGGCACCAATGCCGTGCGTGCTGCGGCGGCCTCTGCGGGCGGCATTGTCGGCAGCCTGTCCCAGTCGCAGCTGGGCGACGTGGGTGAGAAACTGGTTAACTCCCAGTTCTCCCAGCGTCAGGAGTCGGAAGCGGATGACTACTCTTACGATCTGTTGCGCAAACGCGGCATCAATCCATCGGGTTTAGCCACCAGCTTCGAAAAACTGGCGAAACTGGAGGAAGGCCGTCAAAGCTCCATGTTTGACGATCACCCGGCCTCCGTTGAACGCGCGCAGCATATCCGTGACCGCATGGCGGCAGACGGAATTAAATAAAACTTCGGCCCGGTGCGCGCCGCGCTACCGGGCAACAAGGCTCAATCAGTACAGCGTTTTCTGTGGCGGCCCGGCAAACTTCAGGGCGCCAATCTGCCCCATCCGCACTTCCACCACCGACGGCCCCGGCATCGCCAGCGCTTCCGTCATCACCGCATCAAAGTCCTCAGCCCGCTCAACGCTCCAGGCCTGTAGGCCAATCGCCTGCGCCAGCAGGGTAAAGTCCGGTGTATGCAGTTCGTTATAATACTGACGCCCGCCAAAATATTTATCCTGAATACCGCGCATTACGCCGTAGCCCCCGTCGTTCATGATGAGCAGCGTCACGTTGGCTTTCTCCTGCGCCAGCGTCGCCAGCTCGCCTAAATTCAGGCTCAGGCCGCCGTCGCCCACCAGTCCCACCACCCTGCGCTGCGGGTTAGCAATCGCGGTGCCGATGGCCATCGGCAGTCCCATACCAATCGCCCCGGCGAGGGAGTGAATGTTCAGCAGCGGACCGTTAGCCCTGAACAGACGGCTACCCCACAGGCTGCCGGACACGGTGATATCGCGCACCAGCAGGCCGTCTTTCGGCAGGGCTTTTTCTATGGCGTCGTTAAGCTTCGCATAGGCGCCGCACTGCTCGCGCAGCCCCTGCTCAGCTTGCCCGACCGCCTGCTGCACCTGCATATCCCACTGGGCGTTGCCCCACTCGCGGCCCTGCACTTTTTTAGCCAGCGCGCCAAGCAGCGCTGAACAATCTGCTATCAACGTGCTATCCATCAGGTAGTTACGGCTGGCCGCCGCCGGGTCGATATCAATCTGCACGCGCGGGGACGGCAGCTCAAGCGTCCAGGAGCGGGTTTCGTTGCTGCGCAGACGTGAACCGGCCACCAGCGTAAAATCACACTGCGCAATCAGCGCCTCCACCGACGGCGAGTTGTGGAACGCCCGCAGGCTGGCGCGGTGGTCGTCCGGCAGCACGCCGCGCGCGTGGGTGCTGGAAATCACGGTGATGCCCGCATCCGCCAGTTTTTTCACCGCCTCAGCGCTTCCCAGCGCCCCGCCGCCCAGCCACAGCAGCGGCTGTTTCGCCTGTTTGAGCTGCGCCCACAGCGCGTCAACCATCCCGGTATCCACGGCTGGAACCGATGCCGGTTTGACCGGGGCGGTTACCAGCGACAGCGGAATTTTGGCGCCCTGAATATCAATCGGGATTTCCACCGAGACCGGTCCGCACGGTGGGGTCTGCGCCTCCTGGATGGCTTTATGCAGAATGGCTATCGCCTGATTCGCATTGCTGATACGGTACGCCCGTTTTGAGCTGGCCTTCAGGAAGGTCAGCTGATCGCGGGTTTCATGGATAAACCCGGTGTCGGCGTCCAGCCAGGCTTTCTCTACCTGCCCGGTTAAATGCAGCAGCGGCGTGCAGGCATTCATCGCTTCCACCAGCGCGCCTACCGCGTTCCCGGCCCCCGCGCCGGTGCTGGTCAGCGCCACGCCGAGGCCGGAAAAGCGCCCGTGAGCATCGGCCATGGTGACGGAACCGGCTTCACCGCGCGCGGGTACAAAGCGGATATTGCCCCGCTGCCCAACCGCATCCGCTATCGGCAGGTTGTGAATGGAGATGACGCCGTAGATGGCCTCAACCTGATACTGCTCCAGCGTTCTGGCGATGGCGTCGCCGACGGTTATCATTTCGCTCATTGCTCACCCTTTCTCAGTCGCACCAGTGGTTGACGCTGTTACCCGTCGCCAGATAAATGCTCTTTTGTTGCATCCAGGCTTTCAGCCCCTGGATACCCTTCTCGCGGCCCAGACCGCTCTCTTTAAAGCCCCCGAACGGGGTCGAAATCGCAAAAACTTTGTAGGTGTTGATCCACACCGTGCCTGCCTCCAGCTGCTCGCTGAGACGCAGGGCGCGCCCGGTATCGCGCGTCCAGATCCCCGCCGCCAGGCCGTAAACCGAGTCGTTCGCCTCGCGAATAAGCGCCGCTTCATCGCCAAACGGCATCGCCACCAGCACCGGGCCGAAGATCTCTTCCTGACATGCGCGGGCGCTGTTGTGTAGCCCTTCGATAATGGTTGGCTGGAAGAAGCTGCCGTTTGCCAGAGCGGGATCGGCGGGGATCTCGCCGCCGCACAGCACGCGGCCCCCTTCCCGCTTCGCCAGTTCGACGTACTCGATCACGCTCTGGCGATGTTTCTCGCCGATCAGCGGTCCTACATGCACGCCGTCGGTAAACGGATGCCCGACGCGCAGCCCGCGAGTTAATTCCAGCAGCCTCGCCATCAGCGGGGCGTAAATACTCTCGTGGATAAACAGCCGCGATCCGGCGATGCACGCCTGCCCCGCCGAGCTGAAAATGCCGTAGCAGATCCCGCGCGCCGCCTGTTCGATATCGGCATCCTCCAGCACGATGGTCGGCGATTTGCCGCCCAGCTCCAGCGAGGCCGGGATCAGTTTTTCCGCCGCCACGTGCGCCAGATGACGGCCCGTAGTGGTTCCGCCGGTAAAGGAAATTTTGCGCACGCGAGGATGACGCGCCAGCGCATCACCAATCACCGAGCCTTTGCCCGGCAGCACGCTCAGCAGCCCGGCGGGCAGCCCGGCCTGTTCAAAAATCCGCGCCAACTCCAGCGCCATCAGCGGCGTGGCTTCGGCGGGCTTGAGGATCACCGCGTTCCCGGCGGCAATCGCCGGTGCGACCTTCTGCATTTCGCTGGCAATCGGCGAGTTCCACGGCGTGATGGCCGCTACCACGCCAAGGGGCTCGTAGCGGCTCAGCGTCAGCAGATCCGGCTGGCGCGGTGTCGGAAGTTCACCCTCCAGCAGCTCGCAGGCGGCGGCAAAGTAGCGCGCCGTTCCCGCCGCGCTCATCACCAGCCCGCACGCTTCCGCCAGCGGCTTGCCGTTATCCCGGCTCTGCATCTGCGCCAGTTCATCCACACGGGATTCAATAAGATCCGCCACCTTGTGCAGGATCTTCGCCCGCACGTGCGGCAGGCTGTTACGCCAGGCGGGATCGCGCCAGGCGCGCTCTCCGGCGTCTACCGCCTCCTCCAGGTCATCCAGACTGGCGGCGTTCAGCGTCGCGTTGATCGACCCGTCTGCCGGGAAGTGGCTCTGCATCGGGTTACCTCCGCCGTGTCGCCACTGTCCGCCGATAAAAATCTTCAGATCGTCCATCGTCACTCCTCAGCTCAGGGCCAGCTCGCGGCAGGCGCGCACCGCGCTCAGTGCCGCCAGGGTGGAGGTTTTAGGGTTAGACGCCAGCGGCAGCCCGCTAAGCTCCAGATGGAATTCGCCAAACAGCCCTTCGACGTGCAGCGTGTGGGTGTTACGTTTCGTTGCCGGGTCAACCATCAGCTGCACGCGGGTGTCATCCATCCCGACGCCGCCGAGCGCCACGGTCGCCGCTACGTTGGCGTTCGCCGGGAACAGCCGCGCCGCCTCGCGGGCGCTGCCTTCAAAAAAGACCTTTGCCTCTGACACCGCATTCAGATCGATAAGCTGCTCGGCATAGCTGCCGCGCCAGCTGGCCGGGCTTTTGCGCGACTGATAGGTGACGCGCTCAAGCCCACCCTCTTTCGCTGCCGCCAGCCCGTCGATACCGGCCACTGCACCGGAAAGCAGAGTCAGTTTTCCGCCCGCGGCGAGCAGACGCTGCTCCAGCGCGCTGTCCGCCAGCGCGCCGGTGGAAATGACGGCCAGATGCCAGCCGCGACGCAGGATCTCTTCCCCGTACTGGGCCACCGCCTGCTGGCTGGCGCATTCCAGCACCAGATCCGGCGTTTGCGCGCACGCCATTGGCGACGTCAGCGCCTCGACCGCATCGCCAAACTGGTCGTGAATGGCGGCATGGTGAGACGCGCGCGCCACGATCCAGCCGATAGCCACACCGGCGGGCAGGCGCTCAATCACCGCCTGCGCCATGGCACCAAAACCAATCAACATTACCTTTTTCATGATGCGTCCTTACAGATGGCGACAGAAGCCGCCGGAAACGTCCAGCGCGGCGCCGGTGGTAAACGAGGCCAGCGGCGAGGCGAGGAACAGCAGCGCCTGCGCGGGCTCCTGCGGCTTGCCGAGGCGCGCCATTGGAATGCCGCGCTTGCGCGCGATATCCGCCGTCCACTCCGGCCAGCTCTGGCTTTTGTCCGCCCGGTTTTCAAAGCGGCGCTGCCACTGGCCGGACTCCACCATGCCGAGCAAAATGGAATTGACGCGAATGCCTTTACCCACCAGCTCTTTCGAGAGCGTCAGCGTCATGTTCAGCAACGCGGCACGAGCAGCGGAGGTAGCGATCATGTGCTCCTCCGGCTGTAGCGCCAGCAGGGAGTTGACGCAGGTAACAGAGGCAATGTCTGACTGCTCCAGCAGCGGCTGAAACGCCTGCACCGGATTGATGACGCCAAACAGCTTCAGCTCTGCCTCGTGCAGCCACGCCTCGCGCGGGGTGTCATGGAAGTGCGCCACGTAGCCCTGCCCGGCGTTGTTGATCAGCAGATCAGCCGCGCCAAAGCGCGCCTGCACCGCATCCGCAAAGGCCTGAACCTCGTCGGCGTTCAGCACGTCGCAGCGGTAAGAAAAAATCTCCCCGTGGGGGAATTCGTTTTGCAGCGTCGCATGGGCGCTGGCGAGCCGGTCCGGGTCACGGCCGCAGAAGGCGACTTTCGCCCCTTCCCCCAGCAGCAGGCGCAGCGTTTCAAAGCCAATGCCAGAAGAACCGCCGGTGACTACCGCTACGCGCCCGTCAATTTGTGCATTCATCGCGCACCTCTTCGTTAATGCGTAAAAGCTGTTGGTTGAAAAACACGTCGTTATCGAGATAGCTGGCGTGCCCGGCCTGCGGAATGGCGGTAAACGGCATGCCGTAGCGCAGCGCCAGCCCCTGCACCAGTTCGGGCTGCGTTATCGCGTCCTGCTCGCCGCACCAGACTTCAAACGTGCCGGAGTATCGTTTAAGCCAGCCGTGAATGTCGTCATGCGCCAGCATCCACGCGGCGGCAAGGTAGCCTTCCGGGCGCAGCGTGCGCATGCCCGCCGCGACGGTGGCGATATCTTCCGCGCGCGCGCCGGGGCGCAGCAGCTTCGCGGCACGGGTCTGGGCGAGGATTTCGCCGCCCAACGCCATCTGCTGCTCGCGGTTGCGCCAGACCTGCTCCCGCTGCTCCGGCGCGGCATTGCCGTAGCCCTGCGCAGCGTCGGCCAGTACAAGATGAATGACGCGATCCGGGAACTTCGCCGCAAAGGCACTTGCGACCAGTGCCCCCAGGGAATGGCCCACCAGCACCGCCTGCCAGACACCGGCGCGATCCAGCATCGCCGCCAGCACGTCGGCGTAATCCCCCGCGTTTGCCCGCGCGACGGCCAGCATCGGGCTTTCGCCATAACCGGGCATGTCCCACGCCAGCACGCGAAAACCGTTCAGCGCCATCTGCTTGTGCCAGGACGCAGCGCCAGAGCTGATCCCGTGTAGCAGCATCAGCGGAATGCCGCTTCCCTGTTCACGAAAACCCGTCATGGTGCCCCCTTAGTTCCGCTTCACTTTCGAGAGCGGATGGTCGGACGGATAGGTCGGGATTTCCGGCTTGTTGGTCCCCAGCATGACGCACATCAGCGCCTCTTCTTCCCCGTGGTTAAACAGGCCGCGATAGATGCCCGGCGGGACGGAGATCAGGTCACGCTCGCGCAGCACGGTTTCGGTGTAGTTGTCGCCGTCCTGGATCATCAGCGTGATCTGCCCCTTGAGCATGAAGAACACCTCTTCCACGTCGTCGTGCAGGTGCAGCGGCCCTTCGCACTTCGACGGCAGTACCATGGTGGAGAAGGTGAAATGGTCCGCCTGCACGGTGTTGGTGTCGTTCGCCACGCCGGTTGCGCCGGTGCCGATGTAGCGCATCTGCGCCCGGCGGTATTTTGGGTCAAAATCGGCCTGGAACTTCAGCGCGTTCCAGTCGTATTTACGGCCTTCGAAGCGCGCGATGCGCGACTCGACCCACTCCTCCATCGTCAGATGGTCAGGTTTGATGCCCGTTTTGTGGGTTACGGTTGAATCAGTCATGACACTCTCCTCAGTAACGTCTCAGCAGCGGCAGTAACAGGACGCAGCCCACCGCCGCCATCACCGCCAGAAAAATCAGCCCGGAATCCATGCTGTGGGTGAAGGCGATAAGCGCGCCCATCACCGCCGGCGACAGCGCGCCTGCAAAGTTTCCCAGCCCGTTGAAAATGCCGCCCGCCGTGGCGCTCACCCGGGGATGGGTGGCCTTCGCCAGCAGGGCGAAAATGTTGGGCGCGCCGGTGCCCCACATAAAGGTGCTGAAGCTCATCGCCGCGATGACGGCGAGCGGGGTATCGAGGTGCATTACCGCCGCCAGCATGGCGATGAACGGCATCGACGACAGCCAGCCTGCATGCTCAAGGTGAATGCCTTTGCCTTTGATCAGGTAGCCCGGCAGCCAGCCGTTGATGCCCCACAGGTAGGTCAGGAACGCGATGTTAAAGATGCAGATGATCCAGAAGTGCGGGCTGACGAACAGCTCGCGCCGCGCGGCACGCCGCTCGTCCTGTGACGCCTGCGAAGTGCCGGGTTTAGCCTCCAGACGGATCCCGCGCAGGCCGATGCGCACAAAGATAAGCACCGGCACGGTCAGCATTGCCATGACAAAGAAGGTGCTCTGCCAGCCGAAGGTGTTCAGCAGCCAGAGGGAGAGCGGGAAGCCAATTGCCGCCCCTACCGGTGTGCCCAGCAGCCACAGCATGGTGGCGCGCGCCTGCAGATGCTGCGGGAAGTTGTGGCGCACGATGGCGAAAGCCAGCGGGAACAGCGGCCCTTCCGCCACGCCCAGCAGGATGCGCAGGACGATCATCAGCGTGTAGTTATGGGTAAAGCCCATCGCCACCATCAGCACGCACCACACAGCCATCATCCCGGTGAGCAGGCGCAGCGGCGCGATTTTGTCGCCTAAACCGCTCAAAAATACCGACGAAAAGCCGTAGCTCAGCAGGAAGGCGCTCATCAATATGCCGAGGCGCGTGGTGTCGAAATCAATGCCCATCGCCTGCTGGAAATGGGTATCCGAAAAGAGCGCCGCGATGCTGATTTTGTCGAAAAACGCCAGCAGCACGCAGGCCAGCAGCGACAACGGGATGGCCCAGCGCACCGCTTTTTCGGGCGTGCGGGTCCCCTCACCGCTCGCCTCAACCGGCGCGGTGTTCGTCTCTAGTGTGGTCATCTCTCCCCCTACGGGTGCGGGTTAGCTATCGCAGTGACATCAGTGAAAATGTCGGGTCGGCAAGCGGTACGTTCGACAGATCCCGCCCCGCCGCCATCCAGCGCTTCGCCAGCTTGACGGTGCGCGCATCGTTGAACGCTACCAGCTGCGTCAGCCGCCCGTTTTCATCCAGCGAGAAGAACAGCGCATCTTCACGCACTATCGTTTTACTCTCCGGCTGCGGAATACCGAGGATCTGAATATTGTGCTGATATTGATCCGACCACAGCCACGGCGCGTCGTCGTAACCTGGCGCATCGGGGTTGAGCATCGCTTTCGCCGTCGCCACTGCCTGATTCTGGGCGAAGGCCCAGGACTGGATGCACAGGCCGTAGTGATGGTGCTGGGCCACATCGCCAGCGGCAAAGATGAATGGATCCGAGGTGCGTCCCTGGGCATCCACCACGATCCCGCGCCCGGTTTTCAGCCCCGCATCAAGCGCCAGCTCCAGATTGAGATCGACGCCGATCCCGACCACGACCGCATCAAAGGTTTCACGGTTGCCGTCGCAGTGGATGACCGGCAGGCCATTATCGTCCTCCAGCTCCAGCGCGCCGCAGCCGGTACGGATCTCCACCCCCTGCTCGCGGTGGATGGCCTCCAGGCGCTGGGACACCTCGCTGCTCACCGAGCGCATGCACACCGCAGGCTGCTGCTCGAACAGGGTGACCGCCACGCCGCTTTTCCGCGCGGAAGCGGCAATCTCAAGGCCAATCCAGCCGCCGCCGATAATCGCCAGTTTGTGACTTTCCGCCAGACGCGCCTTCAGACGCTGCGCGTCCTGCCAGTGGCGCAGGGTATAAACCTGCGGATGGCTGGCCCACGCCTGCGAAGGCAGGCGCGCGCGCCCGCCGGTAGCGATTAAAAGGATGTTGTAACTAAGACGTTCGCCGTTGCTTAAACGCACGATTTTCTCTTCACGATCGACTGATTCAGCACGCAGCGGGCGGTACCAGATCAGGTTCAGTGCCTGCTGCGCTTCTTCGCTAAACAGCCGCGGAAGCGCGGAGTCCGGCTCCAGCAGAGACGCTTTTGACAGCGGCGGCCGCTCGTAGAAATCCCATTCCTCTTCCGCCACCACGCAAATCTCGCCGTCGAAGCCCTCGTCACGCAGGGTTTTCGCCGCCCAGCCGCCCGCCTGGCCGCCGCCGATAATGACAATGCGCGATGTCATACCGCCTCCGGCTTTTTCTGCTGACGGCGCGTGTCGTGGTCAATCCCGCCCTCCACCGCCCATTCGGTAAAGGAGACCAGGGAGTGCTCCAGCTCGCGCGGCTGCCAGTTTTCGGTCAGGTAGTCGTCGTTGGTGTAATACTCAAACGCGCCGCCGGTCGGGCTGTTGACGTACCAGAAGTACGCCGACGACACCGGATGACGGCCCGGCCCGATAAAGGTGCTCCAGTCATGTTTATTCATCGCGATACCGCCGCCGATCACCTCGTGGATGTCGCGCACGGTGAAGGCCACGTGGTTAAGGCCGCGCTTGCGGTTCGGCAGTTGCAGCAGGAACAGGTTGTGATGGCCGCCACGCGCCCCGCAGCGCAGGAACACGGCGCGGTTGATATAGCGATCCGAGACCTGGAAGCCGAGCACCTCGCGGTAGAATTTCTCCACTGCCGCCAGCTCTTCCACGAAGAACACCACATGCCCCACGTTGATCGGCTGGGCGCGATCGTAAACCGGGCTGGGCGTGTCGATACGGCGGGCGTCGCCCCACTGGTTTATTGGCTCGACGTTAAGCTCCACGTCGGTCTGCTGGGTCACCTGCACGCGCAGCGTCATGCCGTTCGGATCCAGGCATTCCAGCGCGTCGCCCACTTCACGAAAACCTGGCTGTTGCGCCAGCTTCGGGCGCAGCGCATCCAGCTCATACTGGCTGGCAACCGCCCAGGTCATGCGGCGCAGAGTGTTACCCGCTTCAAACGCGGGCGGCAGGTCGGGGCTGTCGATCGGGTTAAGCTCCACGCGCGCGCCGCTCAGGGTGGTGAAACGCTGGCCGCTGGCATCGCCCGTCAGGCCAAAATCACGCATAAATTTGGCGCAGTGCGTCAGGTCTTCCACACCAAATTCCAGCTTTTCAATTCCGGTTATACTCATCGTTCGTTGCCTCATCTGGCCCAGATTGGGCGTAAAACATGCCCGACGCAGTCAAGCGCCTGACGTTAACTCACTGATTTAACTGGCCTGTGACAGATACCCTAAGAAGCCAGAAATTTTATCCGCCGCGAGGCGAACCTCGTTTTGCAGGCGCTCGCGGTCGCTCTGTGGGATCTCCTCCGACGGCACCAGAATGCTGACCACCGCCGCCACGCGGCCGCTTCGGTCATACACCGGGTAGACGATGGAAGAGATGCCGTGGCGGAAGAAGGATTCGCCGATGACATACCCGCGGGCTTTGTCCTGCTGCACCATCTGCCACAGGGCTTCGCGGTCGTGAAGCTGCCCCGGCGTGTTGCCCGGCAGGCGCTCATGCGGGAACAGCTGTTCGAAATCAGCGCGGGAAATATCGGTCAACAGCATGCGGCCCAGCGAGGTGCAGTGCACCGGCAGACGGGTACCAATGCTGACCTGGTTGATACGCGACCCGGCGGCGCTGACGCGGGCGATATAGATAATGTCGCGCCCGTCGCGGATCGCCAGATGGCTGCTGCACTGGCTCACGTCGCGCAATTGCTCGATCACCGGCTGGCCGACCTGCGCCACGTCCAGCGAGGCGATGTACTCAAAGCCAAGACGCAGCACGTTCATGCCCAGCGAAAAGGTATTGGTGCGCGTGTTGCGCTCCAGAAATCCCATGTACTCCAGCGTCTGTACCACGCGATAGGCGGTGGCCTTCGGCATATCCACCAGCCGATGCAGTTCGGCAAAGGTCAGATCGCGATGCTGCTCGCCAAAGGCCAACAGCAGCTGTAAACCGCGCTCCAGCCCCGGCACCAGATACTTCACTTCCTGATCGTTTGCCATCATCGCCCTACCTTAGTTAAAGACAAAACCGCCGTTGACCGGGATCAGCTGTCCGGTGATGAACCGCGACAGATCGCTTAACAGCCAGACCACGCTGCCGGTGACGTCTTCCGGCTGCTGTGCCCCGGTTAACGCGCGGCCGTTTTCGTAGAGTTGATGCCGTTCGGCGGGGACATATTCCGTCGCCTCGACGCGGGTTAGCCCCGGCGCGATGGCGTTAATGCGTATACGCTTTTCACCCAGTTCGCGCGCCATTGAGCGAGTCATGGCAATCACGGCGCCCTTGCTGGCGACGTAGGCCATCAGGCGCGGCGCGCCCCACAGCGCGGTGTCGGACGCGACGTTCACGATGCCCGCCCCCTCGCGCAGCAGCGGCACCGCGGCGCGCGTCACCAGCCAGGTGCCTTTGACGTTGACGCTCATCACCCGATCCCAGAGATCCGGATCGTAATCGAGCATATTTTTGCCGCCGACGCCCGTCGCCATCGCCGCGTTGTTCACCAGACCGTCAATCTGCCCCTGCTCGCCAATCGCGCTGAACACCTGCTCAATGGACTGCGGATCGGCCAGATCGATAACGTGCGATTCGATCGCATATCCCCGCTCGCTCAGCCGGTGGGCGCTCTCGGCCAGCTCGCCTTTGAGGATGTCGCACATCACCACCGCCGCGCCCTGCTCCGCGCAGGTTTTGGCAAAGTGAAAGCCCAGCCCGCGCGCGGCGCCGGTTATGACGATGCGTTTACCGCTCAGCAGCCCGTTCATCAGGCGGCCCCCTGCTGTGCTTCACGCATCGCCAGCTGCTCTTTGGCGGCCTTTTGCATCATGCGACGCAGGCGCGAGAGGCCAACGTCGTGCTGATACAGGTATTCATGATCGCGGGCGTTTGGCGCCAGGCTCTCCAGCACCACGCGGTCCTGCTCCAGCACTTCCCAGTGCAGTTTTTCCAGCCGGTTGCGGTACATGAAGCGCCACATATCGCGCTGCCAGCCCTGCACCCGGCGAATGCGCCAGAAGAAGACGCGGCAGTTGTCGTTATCTTCCGGCACCACCATGCCGACGATAAAGAAGTGGCCGCCCGGCCCGAAACGCTTCTTGTACGGAATGGAGAGACGCATCCAGTAGGTGCCGCTGTTGCCCAGCTCCACCCAGTCGAAGTTGACGCCGCTCTGCCCTTTCTTCTCAAAGATAAAGCCGGTTTTGGTCGGCTGGAGCACCATGTCGGCCTTGCGATCCCCTTCCGCCATCGAGTGCGAGGAGGAGTGCAGATAGGTGCCGTGCATCGGGTCCATCACGTTTTCCAGCGCGTACTGGTAATTGCATTTCCACGCGGCGGTGCAGAGGAAGTTGCTGAAGCTGTCCGTGTCGGCGAGTTCATCCGGGAAGGTCAGTTCGTCCGGCTGCTGATCCGCGGTGACGCCAAACCAGAGGAAGATGGCGCCGTGCGCCTCCTGCACGTTATAGCTGCGCACGCACTGCTGGCCGACCAGCGGACATTTATCCACAGCGGGCACGTCTTTCACCTCGCCGTTGCCCGCCACCTCTACGCCGTGATACCAGCAGGCGATGCGGTCGCCGAGGTTCCAGCCCATCGACAGGCGCGCGCCGCGGTGCGGACAGCGGTCCTCCAGCGCCTGCACCTGGCCGTCTTTGTTGCGCCAGACCACAATCTGCTCGCCCAGGCGGGTGATGCCCACCGGCGCAGACTGCACTTCCCAGCTCGCCAGCACCGGATACCAGAGGCCGCGCAGGCCTTTATCCAGATAGTGTTGTACGGTCGTCGTCATCGCGTTGCCCTCAGTAGCCGTTAACCTGTAAGAATGCCTGGAAGCTGGCGTCGCTCCACGGCTCGCCCTGCTGGTCGTGCATGCGCACCGCGTTCAGCCCGTTTACCAGCTCCGGCAGGGTTTCAACGCCCTGTTCGAAGAGCTCTTCCAGCGTCGCAATCAGCTTCACCTCCCAGCTTTCCGGCTCACGGCTGCGGGTCTGCCAGATCAGGTTCTGGTACTCGCCCGGCTTGTGAATGGCGCCATTACCGCCCTCTGCCGGCGGGGTAAACTGGCGGCTTTCCGGCAGCGCCGGGTTGTAGTTCAGCGTGTCGCTCATGCCACGGTCTCCTCAACAAAGGTAATCTGAATCTGATTTTCAAAGACCCGAACCGGGTAACGGTTGAGGTTGCGTCCTCCGGGGCCGTGCAGACACTGGCCGGTTTTGACGTCGAACACCGCCTCGTGCAGCGGGCATTCCACCTTGCCGTCTTCTACGAAGCCCTGACTCAGCAGGGCATAGGCGTGGGGGCATACGTCTTCCAGCGCGTAATATTCACCGTCGATCAGGTAAACGCCGATCTCTTTCCCGTCGACGTTGCCGCTAAAAGGGAAATCTTCCTGTACTTGTTCTGCGTCACATACGCCTATCCAGCTCATCACGATCCTCCAGGCTTTTGTTTCATATATGAAACTCTGTTTCTTATTTAATACGGTCAATATAAAAGCGATGAATGTTTCGTCAAGCGACAATGTGACGAATTTGTTAATCGATCGGCAATTAATTAACTAAGTGTGCAAGGGATCACGAAAAAATGCAGCGATATGAAATTTTCATTATTACAGCGTGAGAAATACGTTTTTTTAATGGTCTCTTATTTTGAATAAAAGATATTGACTTCCTTTCTTTTTACTCTTTAAAAATAAATTAACGTCACCTCTTTCGCGTTTCACCGGTGAAACTCATTTTTAATTTATCTTTAATAAACAATGAGTTTCACAGGTGAATCATTTTAGCTCCGTGACAATCACATTGATGAAAAATATAAGTTACAAAAAACGTAAGGCGGACATGATGACGGCAAGATGGCAAGGCACGATTGCGCTTTTATTACTCATTATTATTTCGTACGTCGATCGGGTAAATATCTCGGTAATGATTTTAAACCCGGAATTTGCCGAACATTTTCAGTTAAATGAAAACAGAATGTTACAGGGTCTACTCATGACCTGCTTTCTTCTGGGTTATGGTTTTTCCGCTCTATTATTAACGTCGGTTATTGAAAGCAAACTTCATTATCGGCAGGGATTATTAAGCAGCATTGCGCTTTGGGCCGCGGTCTGCGCGGTTTCGCCTTTGTTAGGCTCGCTGACGGGAATGGTCATCGCCCGCGAAATAACCGGTGTTTGTCCACACCTTCACGCTGGCCTGGGGAATGTTGCTGCTGCGCATGCGGCGCGCAGCAGCAATCAGCGCGTAAGGCTTATTCGCCTTTTTTCGCTGCCTGGATGTAGAGCATTTCCAGCGCCAGGGTCGCCGCGGCCAGCGCGGTGATCTCGGACTGGTCATAGGCCGGAGCCACTTCCACCACGTCCATCCCGACAATGTTCAGATCCTTCAGGCCGCGCACCAGCTTGATGGCGCGGTCTGACGTCAGGCCGCCGATCACCGGCGTACCGGTACCCGGTGCGAATGCCGGATCCAGGCAGTCGATGTCGAAGGTCAGGTAGACAGGCATATCGCCGACGATCTGCTTAACCTGAGCCAGAATATCGTCCACGCCGCGATCGTTCACCTGGCCCGCGTCGAGTACGGTGAAGCCGTTGTCTTTGTCGAACTCGGTGCGGATGCCGATCTGCACGGAGTGGTTCGGATCGATCAGGCCTTCTTTCGGCGCGGTGTAGAACATGGTGCCGTGGTCGAATTCGCAGCCGTTCGCGTAGGTGTCGGTATGCGCGTCAAAGTGCACCAGCGCCATTTTACCGAAGTGCTTCGCGTGGGCGCGCAGCAGCGGCAGGGTCACGAAGTGGTCACCGCCGAAGGAGAGCATGCGTTTACCGGCCGCCAGCAGCTTCTCGGCGTGCGCCTGCAATTTTTCGCTCATTTCGCGCGCGTCACCGAAGGCGTACACCAGATCACCGCAGTCCACCACGTTCAGGCGCTCGCGCATGTCGAAGTTCCACGGGAAGCGGTTGTGCTCCCAGGCCAGGTTGGTGGAAACCTGACGGATTGCCGCCGGGCCATGACGTCCACCCGCACGACCGGACGCTGCCATGTCGAACGGTACGCCGGTGATCACCCAGTCAGCATCGCTGTCGTAAGGCTGGAAGTTCATCGGAAGGCGTAAAAAACCAAACGCGTTAGATACCAGAGAATTATCGTACTGATGACCTAAAGTGCTCATGTCCTGACCTCTTATAAAGTCGATACATTAAAAACAGATGAAAAAAAATCCCCTCCGCGTCGTTAAACCCGACGAGGAAGGGATTGATTCGTAAATCGCATAGTGGGGCGAATTATCGCCGTTAATTCATACGGGTTCAAGTGAGTATAGGGCATCGTGCGGTCTGATGCCCTCACCCCAACCCTCTCCCACCGGGAGAGGGAGGTTTTACTACTCGTCTTCCAGATACGTATACCCGTACAGACCCGCTTCAAACTCTTCCAGGAACTGCTGCTGCAAGGCATCGTCCAGACCGGTGTTTTTGACCTGATCGCGGAACTGGGTGAGCAGTTTTTTCGGATCCAGCTGAACGTATTCGAGCATATCCGCCACGGTGTCCCCTTCGTCGGACAGCTCAACCTCCACGCTGCCGTCAGGGAAGACAAACACATCAACCGCTTCGGTATCACCGAACAAGTTGTGCATGTTGCCGAGGATCTCCTGATACGCACCCACCATAAAGAAGCCCAGCATTGGCGGGTTCTCCGGATCGTACTCCGGCATTGGCATGGTCGTAGCGATACCGTCACCGTCGACGTAGTGGTCAATCGCGCCGTCTGAGTCACAGGTAATGTCCAGCAGCACCGCGCGGCGTTCCGGCGCATGATTCAACCCTTCCAGCGGCAGAACCGGGAACAGCTGGTCGATACCCCAGGCATCCGGCATCGACTGGAACAGGGAGAAGTTGACGTACATTTTGTCCGCCATACGTTCCTGCAACTCGTCGATAATCGGACGGTGTGCGCGGTTGCTCGGATCGAGCTGCTTCTGCACTTCATGGCACATGTTCAGATAGAGCTGCTCCGCCCACGCGCGTTCCTGCAGGCTAAAGGTGCCTGAAGAATAACCGACGTGAATGTCGTGCAGATCCATCTGGCTGTCGTGCAGCCATTCGCGCAGAGAACGACGCGTGCCCGGCTCGTGCATCT
Organism: Enterobacter cloacae complex sp. I1M; assembly: GCF_014982425.1. Taxonomy (NCBI): domain Bacteria; kingdom Pseudomonadati; phylum Pseudomonadota; class Gammaproteobacteria; order Enterobacterales; family Enterobacteriaceae; genus Enterobacter; species Enterobacter cloacae complex sp. I1M. The sequence continues at coordinate 46,661 of NZ_JADCLG010000014.1, forward strand.
CCTGCCAGGTTTCCCACATGCTTTGCAGGGAACGTGGAGCATCGTCTGCCGGAGGCGTGGCTTCAGTGATTTCGCTGCGCTCAACGCCGATGATGTTAGAGACCAGCACCGTATGGTGCGCAGTGACCGCGCGGCCGGATTCGGTGATCACCGTCGGGTGCGGCAGGCCGTGCTCTTCGCAGGCATCGCCAATCGCCCAGATAATGTTGTTGGCGTATTCGTTCAGGCCGTAGTTGACCGAGCAGTCAGACTGCGAGCGTGTCCCTTCGTAATCCACGCCCAAGCCACCGCCCACGTCAAAGCACTGAATATTTACGCCAAGCTTGTGCAGCTCAACGTAGAAACGTGCCGATTCACGCACGCCGGTGGCAATGTCGCGAATGTTGGCCATCTGCGAGCCAAGGTGGAAGTGCAGCAGCTGAATGCTGTCCAGACGACCGCGCTCGCGCAGAATTTCCACCAGCTGAAGCACCTGGTTCGCCGCGAGGCCGAACTTGGATTTTTCACCGCCGGAAGACTGCCATTTACCGGAACCCTGCGACGCCAGTCGCGCACGCACACCAAGGCGTGGGATCACGTTCAGACGCTCGGCCTCTTCCAGCACGATCGCGATTTCGGTCATCTTCTCGATCACCAGATAGACCTTGTGGCCCATCTTCTCGCCAATCAGCGCCAGACGAATGTATTCGCGGTCTTTATAGCCGTTACAGACGATCACCGACCGGGTCATGCCCGCGTGCGCCAGAACCGCCATCAGCTCCGCTTTGGAGCCAGCTTCCAGGCCCAGCGGTTCGCCGGAGTGGATCAGGGACTCAATCACGCGACGGTGCTGGTTTACCTTGATCGGGTAAACGAGGAAATAGTCGCCGTTATAACCATACGATTCCCGCGCGCGTTTGAACGCGGCGTTAATAGAACGCAGGCGATGTTGCAGGATCTGCGGGAAGCAGAACAGTGCAGGCAAGCGCTGACCCTGTGCTTCACGGGCTTTCACCAGCTTAGCGAGATCCACGCGCGCTTCCGGGACGTCCGGATCCGGGCAGACACTGATGTGGCCCAGCTCGTTAACGTCGTAGTAGTTATTGCCCCACCAGGCAATATTGTAAGTGCGCAGCATCTTGCTGGCTTCCTGGGAGCTCATCGCAACCTCCTGCATAGAACGTAGTACACCCTGTTCGCCTGCTGACGAAGGCGAAAGCGAAGACATGTCGTCAGACATAGCGAACCTCAACTCTTTGTATTAAGTGTAAAACAGTTGACTACTATCGCAGCGTTATACGGCGATAACAACCCATTAACGGCTCCATTTCCCAGCAGAGTATGCTGAAATCCAGACCGTGCGACCGGTTTCTTATTCATATCATTGTAAAACACGTATCCGAACTCTGTATGACAAGGTTCGGCGAAACCACGAGAAAACTCCTGTATTAACAAGAGCGCCCTTGTTCAGTTTTCACAAAGCGTGACCGGCTCTGGAATCCTGAGAAGCACCGAGATGGGTATAACATCGGCAGGTGTTTAGACCAGAAGTGCGGGTGGGAATCAAATGCGCGCCAGAACGACTGCGCTGAATGAGCGGAAAACAATGGTTCATTATCTCGTATCACCTCCACGGCCGCCTCTGCTGAAACGGACCACAAGCCAAAGCTAAAAGTTCACTGCTTAACCCGGCTGGAAGTGGCGACACGATGTGTTCATCGAGCGCTTATTTTATATGAGCCGCGCGCCGCGTTTTATACCGAGAAGGTCGCTAAAAAGCAAAACAAAAATGCGCAGGTTGCCAGCGCCGTCAGGAAAAATTTCCAGCCGTGTTTTCAACGCAGTGAGAGGTGAGTCAAAAAAAACTGGAAATCGGGTGAAGAAGTGACCTAAAATAGACGTCCAGATGTTAATCCATCCATACCGATTAACACTCAGACTGCCAGTGTCAAAATCCTGCAGGCCTTGGTAGAATTATCTCCTTTGGCTATTCCACACAGCAGTTCGAGCTAACCAAATTCCTTTTAGGTGAAATAAAACATGGCAAAACACCTGTTTACGTCCGAGTCCGTATCAGAAGGACATCCTGATAAAATTGCTGACCAAATCTCCGATGCGGTGCTGGATGCGATCCTCGCGCAGGATCCAAAGGCGCGCGTAGCGTGTGAAACCTATGTCAAAACCGGCATGGTTCTGGTTGGCGGTGAGATCACCACCAGCGCATGGGTTGATATCGAAGAGATCACCCGTAACACGGTGCGTGAGATCGGTTATGTACATTCTGATATGGGCTTTGATGCCAACTCCTGCGCCGTACTGAGCGCTATCGGCAAACAGTCCCCGGACATCAACCAGGGCGTTGACCGTGCCGATCCGCTGGAACAGGGCGCGGGCGACCAGGGCCTGATGTTCGGCTACGCGACCAACGAAACCGACGTGCTGATGCCAGCGCCGGTGACTTACGCACACCGTCTGGTGCAGCGTCAGGCTGAAGTGCGTAAAAACGGCACCCTGCCGTGGCTGCGTCCGGATGCGAAAAGCCAGGTGACCTTCCAGTATGACGACGGGAAAATCGTCGGCATTGATGCCGTGGTTCTTTCCACGCAGCATGCTGAAGAGATTGACCAGAAATCCCTGCAGGAAGCGGTGATGGAAGAGATCATTAAGCCGGTTCTGCCAACTGAATGGCTGAGCTCTGCGACCAAATTCTTCATCAACCCAACCGGACGCTTCGTTATCGGCGGCCCAATGGGTGACTGCGGTCTGACCGGTCGTAAAATCATCGTAGATACCTACGGCGGCATGGCGCGCCACGGTGGCGGCGCGTTCTCCGGTAAAGACCCGTCTAAGGTGGACCGTTCTGCGGCGTACGCTGCACGTTATGTGGCGAAAAACATCGTTGCTGCGGGCCTGGCTGACCGCTGTGAAATTCAGGTTTCCTACGCCATCGGCGTGGCTGAGCCAACCTCCATCATGGTGGAAACCTTCGGTACTGAAAAAGTGCCTTCTGAACAGCTGACCCTGCTGGTGCGTGAGTTCTTCGACCTGCGTCCATACGGTCTGATTCAGATGCTGGATCTGCTGCACCCAATCTACCAGGAAACCGCAGCGTACGGTCACTTTGGTCGCGAACATTTCCCTTGGGAAAAAACCGACAAAGCCGCCCTGCTGCGTGATGCTGCCGGTCTGAAATAATCGACTGCCAGCAGCTTAAACAGGCCAGCCTTTGTGCTGGCCTTTTTTATGTCGGGTGGCGGCTATGCCTTACCCGACCTACGGGTAGTGAATTTTGGTAGGCCGGGTAAGGCGCAGCCGCCACCCGGCAATGTTTGGAACCGTTTACACCTCACTCTCTATACCCCGCTTTCAGAATATTCTCTTTGCATGATCGCATTTCTTCTGCTGTTACATTCCCTTTCAGTTAAGTCTGAAATTTGCGCAAACGCGATGCATATCAATTAATTTACCTCTATATTTTCAAAGCTTTAATTATTTTTACGGTTACAAACTAGTGTAACCGATTACACCGTTGTGATTTGACTCACATATTTTTATGAGCCGCTCACCTACTCTTAATATCGTAAAAACTGATAACCCAACTGGAGGGCATAATGCCTGACAATAATAAACAGGGGCGTACGTCCAATAAGGCAATGACGTTCTTCGTCTGCTTCCTCGCCGCTCTGGCAGGATTACTCTTTGGCCTGGATATTGGCGTAATTGCCGGTGCATTACCTTTCATCACCGATGAGTTCCAGATTAGCGCACACACTCAGGAATGGGTGGTCAGCTCCATGATGTTCGGTGCCGCCGTCGGCGCGGTCGGCAGCGGCTGGCTCTCCTTTAAGCTCGGGCGTAAAAAGAGCCTGATGATCGGCGCGATCCTGTTCGTTGCCGGCTCACTGTTCTCTGCCGCTGCGCCTAACGTTGAAGTGCTGATCCTCTCCCGCGTGCTGCTCGGTCTGGCAGTGGGCGTGGCGTCTTATACTGCCCCGCTGTACCTGTCTGAAATCGCACCGGAAAAAATCCGCGGCAGCATGATTTCCATGTACCAGCTGATGATCACCATCGGTATTCTGGGGGCTTATCTTTCCGATACCGCCTTCAGCTACAGCGGCGCTTGGCGCTGGATGCTGGGCGTCATCATCATTCCGGCCATTCTGCTGCTGATTGGTGTCTTCTTCCTGCCGGACAGCCCGCGCTGGTTCGCCGCCAAACGCCGCTTCCACGATGCCGAACGCGTGCTCTTACGCCTGCGTGATACCAGCGCCGAAGCCAAAAACGAGCTGGAAGAGATCCGCGAAAGCCTGAAGGTCAAACAGTCCGGCTGGGCGCTGTTCAAAGAGAACAGCAACTTCCGCCGCGCGGTGTTCCTCGGTGTGCTGTTACAGATCATGCAACAGTTCACCGGGATGAACGTCATCATGTATTACGCGCCGAAAATCTTCGAACTGGCGGGCTACACCAACACCACCGAACAGATGTGGGGCACCGTGATCGTCGGCCTGACCAACGTGCTGGCGACCTTTATCGCTATCGGTCTGGTGGACCGCTGGGGGCGTAAACCAACCCTGACGCTGGGCTTCCTGGTCATGGCCGTCGGGATGGGCGTGCTGGGTACCATGATGCACATGGGCATTCACTCCCCAACGGCACAGTACTTCGCCGTGGCGATGCTGCTGATGTTTATTATTGGGTTTGCGATGAGCGCCGGTCCGCTGATTTGGGTACTGTGTTCTGAGATCCAGCCGCTGAAAGGGCGTGATTTTGGTATCACCTGCTCTACCGCAACCAACTGGATTGCCAACATGATCGTCGGCGCAACGTTCCTGACCATGCTCAATACCCTGGGTAATGCCAATACCTTCTGGGTCTACGCCGGTCTGAACCTGTTCTTTATTGTTCTCACGATCTGGCTGGTTCCTGAAACCAAACATGTTTCACTGGAACACATTGAACGTAACCTGATGAAAGGTCGTCCTCTGCGCGAAATCGGCGCACACGACTGATCCTCCTGCGGGGAGGCGCCTCTTGCGCCTCCCCGCTTCCCGCTTTATGCTCTGCCCCTATGAAATCTCCCCGTCTCCCCATCGCCATTCAGCAAGCCGTTATGCGCAGCCTGCGGGAAAAACTCGCCCAGGCCAACCTGAAGCTCGGCCGCGATTATCCTGAACCGAAGCTGGTCTATCAGCAGCGTGGCACCGCGGCAGGCACCGCCTGGCTGGAATCGTATGAGATCCGCCTGAATCCGGTGTTGATGATGGAAAATCAGCAGGCGTTTATCGAAGAAGTGGTGCCGCACGAGCTGGCCCACCTTCTGGTGTGGAAACACTTTGGCCGCGTCGCGCCGCACGGCAAAGAGTGGAAATGGATGATGGAGGCGGTGCTCGGCGTTCCGGCTCGCCGCACCCACCAGTTCGAGCTGGAATCGGTACGCCGCAATACGTTTCCCTACCGCTGCCAGTGCCAGCAGCACCAGCTTACCGTCCGCCGTCACAACCGCGTGGCGCGCGGCGAGGCGACCTATCGCTGCGTTAAATGCGGCGAACCTCTGGTTGCGGAATAATCACTCGAACTTTCAGGAACTTTCCTGATCTGACTGATTGCATACGGGAACAACATTCGTTACGTTGCGGGCTCGTTTTGACACGGAGTGTAAGATGTCCCGTAATGTTTCTCTCGCGGTCGCTTTTCTGGCGACAGCGCTCTCCGGCCATGCTCTGGCCGACGGTATTCACAGTTTCTCTCAGGCAAAAACCGCGGGCGTAAAGATTAACGCCGACGTACCGGGTGATTTCTACTGCGGCTGTAAAATTAACTGGCAGGGTAAGAAAGGGGTCGTGGATCTGGGATCCTGCGGCTATAAGGTGCGCAAGAACGAGAATCGTGCCAGCCGAATCGAATGGGAACACGTTGTTCCGGCCTGGCAGTTTGGCCACCAGCGCCAGTGCTGGCAGGACGGTGGACGTAAAAATTGCGCAAAAGATCCGGTCTACCGCCAGATGGAAAGCGATATGCACAACCTGCAACCCGCCGTGGGTGAGGTCAATGGCGACCGCGGAAACTTCATGTACAGCCAGTGGAACGGTGGCGAAGGCCAGTACGGTCAGTGCGCCATGAAGGTCGATTTCAAAGAGAAAGTCGCCGAACCGCCTGCCCGCGCGCGCGGTAGCATCGCCCGCACTTATTTCTATATGCGCGACCGCTACGATCTCAACCTTTCCCGCCAGCAGACGCAGCTCTTCAATGCCTGGGACAAGCTCTACCCGGTGACGGACTGGGAATGCCAGCGCGACGAACGTATCGCAAAAGTCCAGGGGAATCACAACCCTTACGTCCAGCGGGCTTGCCAGGCGCAAAAGAGCTAACCTACACTACGGCAATTCGCTTATATCGCATGACACATGGAATTTCTGACTATGCGCATCCCTCGCATCTATCACCCTGAACTGATTACCCCAGGCGGCGAAATCGCCCTGTCTGATGATGCCGCAAACCACGTAGGCCGCGTGCTGCGCATGGGCGCAGGCCAGGCGATTCAGCTCTTTGACGGCTCTAATCAGATTTTTGACGCTGAAATTACGCGCGCCGATAAAAAAAGCGTGCACGTGAAGGTGCTGCGTGGCGATGTGGACGACCGGGAATCCCCGCTGCACATTCACCTTGGCCAGGTGATGTCGCGCGGGGAAAAGATGGAGTTCACCATTCAGAAATCCATTGAACTGGGTGTAAGCCTCATTACGCCACTTTTTTCTGAGCGCTGCGGCGTTAAACTGGATGCGGAACGTCTGAACAAAAAGATCCAGCAGTGGCAGAAAATTGCCATTGCAGCCTGTGAACAGAGTGGCCGCAACCGCATCCCGGAGATCCGCCCGGCGATGGATCTGGAGGACTGGTGTGCAGAAGAGGAAAGCGGGCTTAAGCTTAATCTTCATCCGCGCGCCAGCGCCAGCATCAATACGCTGCCGCTGCCCGTTGAGCGCGTACGCCTGCTGATTGGCCCGGAAGGCGGCCTGTCGGCTGACGAAATCGCCATGACGGCGCGTTACCAGTTTACTGATATTCTGTTGGGACCTCGCGTTCTGCGCACTGAGACAACGGCACTCACCGCCATTACCGCCCTACAGGTGCGATTTGGCGATCTGGGTTGAAGCAAAGCCTGACCCATAACCGGAGAAGAACATGATTAAGCTCGGCATCGTGATGGACCCCATCGCAAACATTAACATTAAGAAAGATTCCAGCTTCGCTATGCTGCTGGAAGCGCAGCGTCGCGGCTATGAACTCCACTATATGGAGATGAACGATCTGTACCTGATCAACGGTGAAGCCCGCGCACGTACCCGCATCGTTAACGTCGAGCAGAACTACGAAAAATGGTACGAATTCGGCACCGAGCAGGATATTGCCCTGGCCGACCTTAACGTCATCCTGATGCGTAAAGATCCGCCGTTCGACACCGAATACATTTACTCCACCTATATCCTTGAGCGTGCCGAAGAGAAAGGCACGCTGATCGTCAATAAGCCGCAGAGCCTGCGCGACTGCAACGAGAAGCTCTATACCGCATGGTTCTCTGACCTGACGCCGGAAACGCTGGTCACCCGCAGCAAAACGCAGCTGAAAGAATTCTGGCAGAAGCACGGCGACATCATCATGAAGCCGCTGGACGGCATGGGCGGCGCATCGATCTTCCGCGTGAAAGAGGGCGACCCGAACATTGGCGTAATTGCCGAAACGCTGACCGAGCTGGGGACCCGCTACTGCATGGCGCAAAACTATCTGCCGGCCATTAAAGACGGTGACAAGCGTGTGCTGGTTGTAGACGGCGAGCCGGTGCCTTACTGCCTGGCGCGTATCCCGCAGGGTGGTGAAACCCGTGGCAACCTGGCGGCCGGAGGTCGTGGCGAACCGCGTCCGTTAAGCGAAAGCGACTGGGAAATTGCCCGCCGTGTCGGCCCTACGCTGAAAGCCAAAGGCCTGATCTTCGTTGGCCTCGATATTATCGGCGATCGTCTGACCGAAGTGAACGTCACCAGCCCGACCTGCATTCGTGAGATCGAAGCGGAATTCCCGATCTCGATCACCGGAATGCTGATGGACGCTATCGAAAAACGTTTACAGAAATAACCTGTGACAGCGCCTGTGTTTATCCCCATACTGGGCGCTGTCGCTTTTTAAACCAGGAAACAGTACCTCTGACAATGAATTTACAGCATCACTTTCTTATTGCCATGCCTGCTCTCCAGGATCCGATTTTCCGCCGCGCCGTGGTCTATATTTGCGAATACAACGAAGACGGCGCAATGGGGATTATCATCAATAAGCCGCTGGAAAACCTTCAGGTCGAAGGCATTCTGGACAAGCTGAAAATCCCTGCTGAAGCGCGGCTGCCGGAAATCCGTCTTGATAAACCGGTGATGCTCGGCGGACCGCTTGCAGAAGATCGTGGCTTTATCCTGCATACCCCGCCGGTTTTCTCGTCCAGCATTCGTATCTCCGATAACACCGTCGTCACCACCTCTCGCGATGTGCTCGAAACACTGGGCACGGCAAATCAGCCTTCTGAGGTGCTGGTTGCGCTCGGCTACGCTTCCTGGGAAAAAGGGCAGCTGGAACAAGAAATTCTGGACAACGCCTGGCTGACGGCCCCTGCGGATATGAATATCCTGTTTAAAACCCCTATCGCCGATCGCTGGCGTGACGCGGCAAAACTGATTGGCATTGATATTCTGACCATGCCTGGCGTTGCGGGGCACGCGTAATGAGCGGCACCCTTCTCGCCTTTGACTTCGGCACCAAAAGCATCGGCGTCGCTGTGGGTCAACGGATCACCGGCACCGCCCGCCCGCTCACGGCGCTGAAAGCTAACGACGGCACGCCGGACTGGAACCTTATTGAGCGCTTGCTCAAAGAGTGGCAGCCGGACGACGTGATTGTCGGTCTGCCGTTGAACATGGACGGCACCGAGCAACCGCTTACCGCCCGCGCACGCAAGTTCGCGAACAAAATTCATGGCCGCTTTGGTGTCTCCGTTAAGCTGCACGATGAACGTTTGAGCACCGTCGAGGCACGCGCTGGCCTGTTCGAGCACGGTGGCTTCCGGGCGTTGAACAAAGGCAGCGTGGATTCAGCTTCAGCCGTCATTATCCTCGAAAGCTATTTCGAACAGGGTTACTGAGCGCCGGGGCCTACAGCCGCCCCTGCGCCCGTCGCTCCGCCAGACTCTGCTCAAAGTTCTGCATCCCCGCCTGCTGCCCCGTTTGAATAATGCCCGGCAGTTGCCAGGTTTTGCCTTCGCGGATCAGGTTTGCCGCCGCCGACGTATTCACCAGTAGCTCATACAGCGCCACGCGCCCGCCCTGGACATCCTGACGCAGCTTCTGCGCCAGTACCGCACGCAGGCTTCCCGCCAGCTGATTACGAACCGGATCTTTCTCCTGCGCCGGGAAGGTATCGACCAGTCGCTCGATCGCCTGCGCCGCACCGCGCGTGTGCAGCGTGGCCAACACCAGATGGCCAGTCTCAGCCGCCGTCAACGCCAGGCGTATCGTCTCGCTGTCGCGCAGCTCACCAAGCAGAATCACATCCGGATCTTCACGCAGCGCACTGCGCAGGGCCTCGGCAAAGGACGGGCTATGCTGGCCTATCTCCCGCTGCCGGATGAGGCAACGTTCACTCTGGTACATAAACTCCACCGGATCTTCCAGGGTCAGAATGTGCCCGTCCGTATGGTGATTGAGAAAATCGACCATCGCGGCCAGGGTGGTCGATTTCCCGCTGCCGGTGGCGCCGGTGACCAGAATCAGGCCATTGTCATTGGACAAAAGCTCCGGGATCGCGCGCGGCACGCCTAGCGCAGAGAGCTGCGGACACGTCAGCGGCAACAGGCGTAGCGCGATCGAAACGCCGTGCATATGCTTAAACGCACTGCCGCGCAGCCGCTGACCGCCTGTGAGGGTAACGGCAAAATCTACCTGCCCGTTTGCCCACCAGGCACCCTGCTGCTCGTCGTTGAGCCACGCTTTTAATAACGCCTCCACATCGGGGGGCGGAAACGGCGCAGGTTCAAGACGGCCTGACCTGCGCCAGCGCGGTGGTGAATCACTGCACAGGTGTAGATCGGAGACGTTATGCTTTACACTAAGGGCCACAATTTCTTCCACATCCATAGACAACTCCTCGGAAAATGAACGACATTGCGCATAACCTGGCACAGGTCCGGGACAAAATCTCAGCCGCGGCAACGCGTTGCGGCCGTGCTTCAGAAGAAATTACGTTGCTTGCAGTCAGCAAGACCAAGCCTGCGAGCGCCATCGCAGAAGCGATAGCCGCCGGTCATCGTGCCTTTGGTGAAAACTATGTGCAGGAAGGCGTAGATAAGATTCGCGCTTTCCGGGAGCGGGGAAATACAGACCTGCAGTGGCACTTTATCGGTCCGCTACAGTCGAACAAAAGCCGTCTGGTAGCAGAGCACTTCGACTGGTGTCACACCATCGATCGTCTGCGTATCGCTACCCGTTTGAGCGACCAGCGCCCTATGGAGATGCCAGCGCTTAACGTGCTGATTCAAATCAACATCAGTGATGAAAACAGCAAGTCCGGCATTACGCTGAGCGAACTGGATGCGCTGGCGGCGGACGTGGCGGCGCTGCCGCGCTTAACCCTGCGCGGACTGATGGCCATTCCGGCACCAGAGTCAAGTTATGAAAGGCAGTTTGCCGTAGCACAGCAAATGGCTGTAGCATTTGAGGCGCTTAAAGCGCGCTATGACACGGTAGACACGCTTTCTCTGGGCATGTCGGATGATATGGAAGCCGCCATCGCGGCAGGCAGCACCATGGTGCGCATCGGCACAGCAATTTTCGGTGCGCGCGATTACACCCAATAATAAGGAAACCTGAGGAACGCCATGAAGACGTTGACTTTCCTGCTTTCAACGGTCATTGAACTGTATACGATGGCGCTGCTACTGCGCGTCTGGATGCAGTGGGCCCGTTGTGATTTTTACAATCCATTCTCACAATTTATCGTGAAAATCACGCAGCCCATTGTGGGGCCGCTTCGCCGCATCATTCCGGCAATGGGGCCGATTGACAGTTCATCTCTGCTGATGGCGTTTATTCTGAGCGTTATCAAAGCGATCGTACTGTTTATGGTCATCACTTTCCAGCCGATTATCTGGATTTCAGCCGTTCTGATCCTGGTTAAAACCGTCGGCTCGCTGATCTTCTGGGTCCTGCTGGTGATGGCGATTATGAGCTGGGTAAGCCGGGGCCGTAGCCCGGTGGAGTACGCGTTGATTCAGCTGACTGAACCGTTACTGCGTCCGATCCGAAGCCTGCTGCCTGCGATGGGCGGAATCGACTTCTCCCCGATGCTTCTCGTTTTGCTGCTGTACGTGCTGAATATGGGTATCGCGGAACTGTTACAGGCGACGGGTAATATGCTGCTGCCGGGGCTGTGGATGGCGTTATGAGTGCAGTTAGCCCCTGCGCCGACGGGCTGGTTTTACGGCTGTACATTCAGCCGAAAGCCAGCCGCGACAGCATTGTTGGGCTGCATGGCGACGAGCTAAAAGTCGCCATCACTGCCCCGCCCGTTGACGGCCAGGCGAATGCGCATCTGACTAAATATCTGGCAAAACAGTTTCGCGTCGCTAAAAGCCAGGTCATCATTGAGAAAGGTGAACTTGGCCGGCATAAACAGGTAAAAATCCTTAACCCGCAATCTATCCCGACAGAAGTCGCGGCTCTGACAAAACAGGACTAAACCATGCAGAAAGTTGTTCTCGCCACCGGAAACGCCGGTAAAGTGCGCGAGCTGGCCTCGCTATTACATGATTTTGGGCTGGACGTGGTGGCTCAGACCGAGCTGGGCGTGGACTCCGCCGAAGAAACCGGCCTGACGTTTATCGAAAACGCCATTCTGAAAGCGCGCCATGCGGCGCAGATCACCGGGCTGCCCGCGATTGCCGATGACTCCGGTCTGGCCGTGGATTTTCTGGGCGGTGCGCCGGGGATTTACTCCGCCCGCTATTCCGGGGTAGACGCCACCGACCAGCAGAACCTGGAAAAGCTGCTTGTGGCCCTGAACGACGTCCCTGGCGAACAGCGTACCGCGCAGTTCCACTGCGTGCTGGTCTACATGCGTCACGCGGAAGATCCCACGCCGATTGTCTGTCACGGCAGCTGGCCGGGCGTGATCACCCGTGAAGCGGCGGGCAACGGCGGCTTTGGTTACGACCCGATTTTCTTTGTCCCGACCGAGGGCAAAACCGCTGCGGAACTCACCCGCGAAGAGAAAAGCGCGATCTCCCACCGTGGACGCGCCCTGAAACTGTTACTGGAAGCACTGCGTAATGGCTAATTTGCCGCCTCTGAGTCTTTATATTCACATCCCATGGTGCGTGCAGAAATGCCCGTACTGCGATTTCAACTCGCACGCGCTGAAGGGCGAAGTGCCGCACGATGATTACGTCGCGCATCTGCTGGCCGATCTGGATGCCGATGTACCGTACGCACAGGGACGTGAAGTGAAGACCATTTTTATTGGTGGCGGTACGCCGAGCCTGCTTTCAGGCCCGGCGATGCAGACGCTGCTGGACGGTGTGCGCGCACGCCTGAACCTGGCAGCGGATGCTGAAATTACGATGGAAGCCAACCCGGGCACCGTTGAGGCCGACCGTTTTGTCGAGTATCAGCGCGCGGGCGTGAACCGTATCTCCATCGGCGTGCAGAGCTTTAGCGAGCCAAAGCTGAAGCGTCTGGGGCGCATTCACGGCCCGGAAGAGGCAAAGCGCGCGGCGAACCTGGCAACGGGGCTTGGGCTGCGCAGTTTTAACCTCGATTTGATGCACGGCCTGCCGGATCAGTCGCTGGAAGAAGCGCTGGACGATTTGCGTCAGGCAATTGAACTGAACCCGCCGCATCTGTCGTGGTATCAGTTGACCATTGAACCGAACACCCTGTTTGGTTCCCGTCCTCCGGTGCTGCCGGACGATGACGCGCTGTGGGATATCTTCGAGCAGGGCCACCAGCTTTTGACCGCGGCGGGGTATCAGCAATACGAAACCTCGGCGTATGCGAAGCCGGGCTATCAGTGTCAGCACAACCTGAACTACTGGCGCTTTGGTGATTATCTGGGGATTGGCTGCGGGGCACACGGCAAAGTGACCTTCCCGGACGGGCGCATTCTGCGCACTGCAAAAACGCGTCATCCGCGCGGGTTTATGGAAGGCCGCTACCTGGAGCGTCAGCATGACGTCGAGGCGGTGGATAAGCCGTTTGAGTTCTTTATGAACCGCTTCCGTCTGCTGGAAGCCGCACCGCGCGCGGAGTTTGCGCTCTACACCGGGTTGTCAGAGTCGGTGATTCGTCCGCAGATTGACGAGGCGTTGGCGCAGGGATATCTGACCGAGTGTAATGAGTACTGGCAGATCACCGAGCACGGTAAGCTGTTCCTAAACTCCCTTCTTGAGCTGTTCCTCGCTGAAAATCCTGAAGGCTGATTCAGGATTTTACATCCCGTTCTGCTGGTTGAGGGAAAGGCTGGCAGAGTGTGAGGATGGAAATTACTCGTTCTTATGCAAAACAGCTCAGACGTGAGCTGACAAAAGAAGAAAGGCGGCTTTGGTATCTACTGCGCAGCCGCCGTTTCGAAAATTATAAATTTCGTCGACAGCATCCGGTAGGTAATTACATTCTGGATTTCGCCTGCTGCGCGGCTCGTCTGGCTGTTGAGCTGGATGGCGGGCAACATGATGAGAATCAGGAATACGATCGTCAAAGGACGCTCTGGCTAAATCGAAAGGGCTGGTACGTCATTCGTTTCTGGAACAACGAACTCTGGGATAACGAAGAGGTGGTGTTAGAAAAGATCCTTGAAACACTGCAAATGCTGCAACCCTCACCCCGGCCCTCTCCCTGAAAGGGAGAGGGAGCAAACCATCCCCTCGCCCCTTTGGGGAGAGGGTTAGGGTGAGGGGTGAAGTAAATTACTTCAGCGTCCCCACCAGCGCCTTCCGGCTGTCTTCCAGGGACACCACGCGTTTACACACGTCTTTGCCGAACTGCTGGAAATCGGCTTCCTGATTCTTCCACTCGTTCTGAATCGAGGTTTGCAGTCCGCCCAGGCTACCCAGTACACCCTGCAACGGATTACCGCCGCCTTTCAGCACCGCTTTGGCGCCCATCTCGTTGATGCTGTCCTGGAGAATGCCGCCCATCGCCTGGTTCACCAGCTGCTGACCGTCGGCTCGCACCTGATCGATCGCCTTATAGTGGAACGTCAGGCCATCAGAGCGCGTCTCAATAATGCGGTTCATCTGTTCTTTCAGCTGTTTATCCAGCTTCGTCAGGCGGGTGCGCATATTGCTGCTCTCCCCCACCTCTTTGGTGATGATTTTATCCAGCGCCACGCGGCCCTTCTCAACGCGGGTCAGCGCGCCATCGTTTATCCATGGCAGCGCGGTACGCAACTCGGCCTGGTAGTCCATCGCCTGCTCGCGCTGGGCGGCCGTCAGGTTTTGCTGTTTGCCGTTAAACGTCACGTTGCCATCCGGCGTGATCACCAGATTGCCATTCTCGCCTTTAACCTGCACGGTTTGCGGGCTTAATACCACGTCGTCACGCGGGGTGACGCTACATTTATACTCCGCATGGGCGGTGGTTCCGATTGCCAGTAAAGCAACCGCCAGCAACGTTTTACGCATCTTCAACACTCCCTCAGACAAAATGGGCCAGCTAATGCTGGCCCCGTTCTTGCTTTATTAGTCCCACCAAACGTCGAAAAGTTCGCTGACGCGGACATCTTCCAGTTTGTGGTCTTCAAGCCATTTGCGTACCAGCGCCTGATGTTCTTCGGTGCATTTCCCCACTTCCTGGGTGCAAATCAGACCTTCCCACGCCAGATAGCCGCTACCGTCGAAGGCCAGCTTGTTGGGTTCGATCACCTCGTTGATGAACGCATCAACGTCCTGATCGATCTGCTCAACGCTGGTGCCTTCCGGGAAACGCCAGGCAACGGAGAAACCCACTTCCTGGAATTCTTCGATGTGCATCTTTTTACGCAGACGACGGCTACGATTCTTTGCCATTATTTCACCCTCTCGAACATTAAGTCCCATACGCCGTGACCAAGACGATGGCCACGCTGTTCAAATTTTGTCACCGGACGTGAATCCGGACGCGGTACGTAGTCGTTGCTTTCAGACTGGTTTTTATACCCGTCCAGCGACGACATCACTTCCAGCATGTGTTCCGCATAAGGTTCCCAGTCGGTCGCCATGTGGAAGACGCCGCCCAGCTTAAGCTTACTTTTCACCAGCTCGGCAAACGGTGCCTGAACGATACGGCGTTTATTATGACGCGCTTTGTGCCACGGGTCAGGGAAAAAGAGCTGAACCATGTTCAAAGAATTGTCAGGAATCATTTTATGCAGCACTTCCACCGCGTCGTGACACATAACGCGCAGGTTCTCAACGCCCTCTTCATGGGCCGTTGCCAGACACGCACCGACGCCCGGCGAGTGTACTTCGATACCGAGGAAGTTCTGCTCCGGTCGCGCTTTCGCCATAGTGACCAGCGAGGTGCCCATGCCAAAACCGATCTCCAGCGTCACTGGCGCATCGCGGCCAAACAGCTCGGTAAAGTCGAGCGGCTGCTCGCTGAACTCAACGCCCATCACCGGCCAGTAGTTGTCCAGCGCGTGTTGCTGCCCTTTTGTCAGGCGGCCCTGACGGCGGACAAAGCTGCGAATACGGCGCAGCGGGCGACCGTTTTCATCAAATTCCGGTGAAATGACGTCGTTTTTCATAAAAGAGTTGTCTGCTTGTGAGAGTGTACGGGAAACGGGCATTATCCAAAGTTAAGGCTTCTATGCAAGCATGGGAAAGATCCGGTTTACAGCAGATTGACGCTGTGCTGCAATCTGCCTCCCTGATTAAGCGAATCGATGACCATGCAAGCCTCTCAATTTTCAGCCCAGGTGCTGGACTGGTACGACAAATACGGGCGTAAAACCCTGCCCTGGCAAAATGAAAAAACGCCTTACAAAGTATGGCTCTCCGAGGTGATGTTGCAACAAACGCAGGTCGCGACGGTCATTCCTTACTTCGAGCGTTTTATGGCGCGCTTCCCGACAATCACCGATCTGGCCAACGCGCCGTTAGACGAGGTACTGCACTTGTGGACAGGCCTCGGCTATTACGCCCGCGCGCGCAACCTGCACAAAGCCGCACAGCAGGTCGCCACCCGCCACAACGGTAAATTCCCGGAGACCTTTGACGAGGTGGCGGATTTGCCCGGCGTCGGGCGTTCAACCGCAGGCGCAATTCTCTCCCTGTCTTTAGGCAAGCATTTCCCTATTCTCGACGGCAACGTCAAGCGCGTGCTGGCACGCTGCTACGCCGTAGAAGGCTGGCCGGGCAAGAAAGAGGTTGAGAAGCGCCTGTGGGAGATCAGTGAAGCGGTCACTCCGGCGAAAGGGGTGGAACGTTTTAACCAGGCGATGATGGATCTGGGCGCGATGGTCTGCACCCGTTCAAAACCGAAGTGCGAACTCTGCCCGGTAAATAACCTCTGCGTGGCCTATGCGAACCACTCCTGGGCGCAGTATCCGGGGAAAAAACCGAAGCAGACGCTGCCTGAACGCACCGGGTACATGCTGCTGATGCAGCATGGCGACGAGGTGTTTCTCGCCCAGCGCCCGCCGAGTGGCCTGTGGGGTGGTCTATACTGCTTCCCACAGTTTGAGGATGAAGCTTCGCTTCGGGCATGGCTTGAACAGCGCGGCATTGCGGCCGATACCCTGACGCAACTCAACGCGTTCCGTCATACCTTCAGCCATTTCCATCTGGATATTGTGCCTATGTGGCTTCCCGTGTCCTCATTCACCTCCTGCATGGATGAAGGCACCGCTCTCTGGTATAACTTAGCGCAACCGCCATCAGTCGGGCTGGCGGCTCCCGTGGAGCGCCTGTTACAGCAATTACGTGTCGGTGCAATGGTTTAGCATCGGCAAGACAAAGAGGAATGAGTATGGCCAGAACCATTTTTTGTACTTTCCTGCAGCGCGACGCTGAAGGCCAGGATTTCCAGCTCTACCCGGGCGACCTGGGTAAACGCATTTACAACGAGATCTCCAAAGAAGCCTGGGGACAGTGGCAGAAAAAACAGACCATGCTGATCAACGAGAAAAAGCTCAGCATGATGAACCCGGAACACCGCAAGCTGCTGGAGCAGGAGATGGTGAACTTCCTGTTCGAGGGTAAAGACGTCCACATCGAAGGCTATACGCCACCGGAAAAATAATACTCTGCGGCTGCTGCCCGGCGGCGCTGCGCTTGCACGGGCCTACGGTTATGTAGGCCGGGTAAGCGCAGCGCCACCCGGCAACAGCAACCTCAAAGCAAACACAACACGCACTCCCGGAATGATGAAAAAACTATTAGCGCTAGCACTTGTTGCGCCGTTGCTTGTGTCTTGTTCTTCCAAAAAGGGCGATAGCTATAACGAAGCCTGGGTTAAGGACACCAACGGTTTTGACATTTTGATGGGGCAGTTTGCCCATAACATCGAGAACATATGGGGATTTAACGAAGTTCTTATTGCCGGACCGAAGGACTACGTTAAGTATACCGACGCCTATCAGACCCGTAGCCACATCAACTTTGATGACGGTACGATTACGGTTGAAACCATCGCGGGGACTGAACCTGCGGCGCATTTACGTCAGGCCATCATCAAAACCCTGCTGATGGGCGACGATCCGGGATCTATCGATCTCTACTCTGATGCCGATGATATTACTATCTCCAAAGAGCCATTCCTGTATGGGCAGGTCGTTGACCAGACCGGTCAGCCGATTCGCTGGGAAGGGCGCGCGACGAACTTCGCAGACTATTTGCTGCAAACGCGCCTGAAAAGCCGCACCAATGGCCTGAAGGTGATCTATAGCGTTACGATCAACCTGGTGCCGAACCACCTCGACAAGCGTGCGCATAAGTATCTGGGCATGGTGCGTCAGGCGTCGCGTAAGTATGGCGTGGATGAGTCGCTGATCCTGGCGATTATGCAGACCGAATCCTCGTTCAACCCGTATGCGGTGAGCCGTTCCGACGCGCTGGGGCTGATGCAGGTTGTGCAGCACAGCGCCGGTAAAGACGTGTTCCGCGCGCAGGGGAAATCCGGTACGCCGAGCCGCAGCTACCTGTTTGACCCGCAAAGCAACATTGATACCGGTACCGCATATCTGGCGATGCTGAACAATGTTTATCTCGGCGGGATTGATAACCCGACTTCACGTCGCTATGCGGTGATCACCGCCTACAACGGCGGCGCGGGCAGCGTCCTGCGCGTCTTCTCGAACGATAAAGTTCAGGCCGCGAACATCATCAACAGCATGGCGCCGGGGGATGTCTACTCAACCCTCACCACTCGCCACCCGTCTGCGGAATCCCGCCGCTATCTGTATAAGGTGAATACGGCGCAGAAGAACTATCGTCGTCGCTAGAAACCACCCCCCCCCTCACCCTGCCCTCTCCCCAAAGGGGAGAGGGTGTTCAAGTTCCCTCTCCCCTTTGGGGAGAGGGTTAGGGTGAGGGGGCATCAGACCGCACCCATCTCATCCCACCCATACAAAAATGCTATTTGCATCACAATCCAAACTGCAAATTAATGTGGATTGCATTTTTTTGCGGGAGGTAACAAAACATATCGTTGCCAACTGATAGAATTGCATCAAATAACAACCCTGAATGTTCCTATAACAACATATCTCCCGCTCACTTGTGAGGAAAGTAACATGAACCTTAAGCTGCAGCTTAAAATCTTGTCGTTTCTGCAGTTCTGCCTGTGGGGTAGCTGGCTGACTACACTCGGCTCCTATATGTTTGTGACGCTCAAGTTCGATGGTGCGTCAATCGGTGCCGTCTACAGCTCGCTGGGTATTGCGGCTGTTTTCATGCCAACGCTGCTCGGTATCGTGGCGGATAAATGGTTAAGTGCGAAATGGCTGTATATGCTTTGCCATCTGGTGGGTGCGGGGACGCTGTTTATGGCGGCCGAAGTGACCACGCCGGGGGCGATGTTTATGGTGATCCTGCTTAACTCGCTGGCGTATATGCCAACGCTTGGCCTGATCAACACCATCTCCTACTACCGCCTGAAATCTGCCGGTCTGGATATCGTCACCGACTTCCCGCCAATCCGTATCTGGGGCACCATCGGCTTTATCATGGCAATGTGGGGCGTGAGCTTCGCGGGCTTCGAGCTGAGCCACATGCAGCTGTATATTGGTGCCGCGCTCTCCGTGCTGCTGGCGCTGTTCACCCTGACGCTGCCCACCATTCCGGTTTCTAACCAGCAGAAAAACCAGAGCTGGAGCACCATGCTTGGCCTGGACGCCTTCGCCCTGTTCAAAAACAAGCGCATGGCGATCTTCTTTATTTTCTCCATGCTGCTGGGCGCGGAACTGCAAATCACCAACATGTTCGGTAATACCTTCCTGCACAGCTTCGATAACGATCCGCTGTTTGCCGGGAGCTTTATCGTTGAACACGCGTCGGTGATGATGTCCATCTCGCAGATCTCTGAGACGCTGTTCATCCTGACCATCCCGTTCTTCCTGAGCCGCTACGGCATCAAGAACGTCATGCTGATCAGTATCGCTGCCTGGATGTTGCGCTTCGGTCTGTTCGCCTACGGCGACCCAAGCGCGTTCGGCACCGTGCTGCTGGTTCTGTCGATGATTGTTTACGGCTGCGCCTTCGACTTCTTCAACATCTCCGGCTCGGTGTTTGTAGAAAAAGAGGTGAAACCTGAAATTCGCGCCAGCGCGCAGGGCATGTTCCTGATGATGACCAACGGCTTCGGCTGTATTCTGGGCGGCGTGGTGAGCGGTAAAGTGGTTGAGATGTATACCACCAACGGCATCACCAACTGGCAGCCGGTGTGGCTGATCTTCGCCGGGTACTCACTGGTGCTGTTCTTCGCGTTCATCGTGCTGTTCAAGTACAAGCACGTACGCGAACCACACGGTGCGCAGCCGATCGCGCATTGATTGTTGTGCCCGGTGGCGGCTTCGCCTTACCGGGCCTACAAACCGCAAACCGTAGGCCGGGTAAGCGTTAGCGCCACCCGGCTATTTTATTCCAGACAGCACCCACCCCACCGACAGCAAATCCGCGCTGCCGCCCGGACTCAGGTTTCGTTCAATCAACGCGTTATCCATCCTAAGTAACGCATCCTGATCCCAGCCGTTCGCCAGCAGCTCCTGCGCATAACCCTGGACGTAGCGCAGCCCTTCAGTGCCGCCGCGCGAAACGAGATTACTGTCCTGGTTGATGGCCATCAGGCGCAATAACAGGTCATGAAGGGTGTTTCCCTTCCACTGCGCCAGCGCCTTACGCACCGTGCTGAATCCGCTTTCTGCCTCACCGCGCGCGCCGGTTAAACCGTACTGTTGAAACTGTCGCTCTCCCGCCGTTGCCTGCCCGCAGCGCCCGCCCAGTTCCCGCGCCACGAGCCCACGACAGATGTTACTTACCTCACAACAGAGGCTATCCGCAGAGATATTTTTCACACGTCCGGCGGCGAAGCAGAGCAAACCAAGGGCAAAAATCCCGCCCTTGTGCGTGTTCACCCCGCCCGTGGCGGCGTACATCGCCTGCTCACAGGCCATTCCCATCGGGCGGATAATCCGCAACTGCTGATCGGCAGGTTTGGCCGCATGTGCTTCACCCAGTTCAGCAAAACGGGCAAACCACGGCGTAATCGCCGCAATGCTGCGGAGGAATAAGGTATGGTCCATATCGCGATGGGAGCCGTTATTGAGCCTGTCCACCAGCCCCGGTTTGGGCGTCAGCTCCAGCTCCTGCCACAGCGCCTCTGCGGCAAGCGCAGGAACATCAACCGGGCGCGGTTTAGTCGCGAGCAAACCAGTCATCTATCATTTTCTCCACGCGGGAAACCACCTGCTCAACGGGATGGTGCCGAGAACGGGAACAAGCGTGGGCAGGCTCGTCGCAAATCAGACAGCGCCTGAGGTGTGAACCCAACGACTGACGGCCAACGTGGCCGTTTTCAGGGCAGATCACATCCAGATCCCACAGTCTGCCGAGCGGGTGCGTCTGCTCCAGTTCAGCACAGTGCGCTTTAATTTCCGCCGCCGGATGCGCGACGCACCACAGCGCTTCAGGTCCGGTGGGTAGCCAGAGCACCTGGCGATCCAGCACCTGCCAGCGGTTTTCCCACAGCAGCTGGTCGCACATCTGTAACGCCACGCCCATGGTGTTGCGATAGCGCAGGCTGTCTTTGATTTGCCCGGGCGTGACCAGCGTTAGGGAGATCACCGGTTGTTGATGGTGCGTAAGCCAGTCAGCCTGACGGGCTGCGCGGCGCTCTTTCGCCGCCAGCAGCGCGTCAAGGCTGACACCCGTCCGCACGGGTGTCGCAATTGTCATATTCACTCCTTTACCTGTCGAACGGTGTCGATCACGCTGCCGTCGCGGTAGCGGATCACCCCGACAATTTTGTCGGTGAACTCAATCGGTTTCGGTACGCCGGTCAGGGAAATCGCCCGCTCATAGAGCGCGTTGATATCTACAACCTTCAGGCCTGCTTCCATGAGTCGTTCGCGGATCTCCGGGCGCGCCGGGTTGACCGCAATACCGTGGTCGGTGACCAGCACGTCAATGCTCTCCCCCGGCGTGAGGCGCGTGGTAACGCGCTTCACAACGGTCGGGATGCGGCTTCGCAGCAGCGGCGCGACCACAATGGTCAGGTTGGCTGCCGACGCCACGTCGCAGTGCCCGCCGGATGCGCCGCGCATCACGCCGTCGGATCCGGTGATGACGTTGACGTTAAAATCGACGTCGATTTCCAGCGCGCTGAGGATCACCACGTCGAGCTGGTCGCAGCTTGCCGCCTTGCTGCCGGGGTTGGCGTAGACGTTGGTGGAGATCTCCACGTGGTTCGGGTTGCGCGCCAGCGAGGCCGCTGCCTGGCCGTCAAAGCACTGGGTGTCGAGCAGCTTTTCGATGAGCCCCTTCTCGTGCAAATCCACCAGGCTGCCGGTGATACCGCCAAGGGCGAAGCGCGCCTTCACGCCGCTGCGCTCCATCTTCTCTTCCATAAAGCGGGTGCAGGCGGTCGCCGCCGCGCCGGAGCCGGTCTGCATCGAGAAACCTGGTTTGAAATAGCCTGAGTGCTCAATCACGTCCGCCGCATAGCGGGCAATCATCAGCTCGCGCGGGTTGCTGGTGACGCGCGCCGCACCGACGCTGATTTTCGCCGGGTCGCCCACGCTCTCCACCTGCACGATGTAGTCCACCTGATCCTGCACCAGGCTGGCGGGCATATTCGGGAACGGCACCAGTTCTTCGGTCAGCAGCACCACCTTACGGGCAAAGTGTGCGTCCACCATGGCGTAGCCCAGCGAACCGCAACACGATTTGCCCTGCGTGCCGTTGGCGTTGCCAAACTCATCGCTGCACGGCACGCCGAGAAATGCCACGTCGATATTCAGCTCGCCATCCTGGAGCAGCTTCACGCGCCCCCCGTGGGAGTGAATTTGTACCGGCTCGTCCATCAGCCCGTGGGAGATGGCCTCCGCCAGCCTGCCGCGCATACCGGAGGTGTAAATTCGGGCGATCACGCCGCTTTGAATATGCTCGATCAGCGCGTCGTTGCAGGTCATCAGCGAGCTGGAGGCCAGGGTCAAATTTTTAAAACCCATCCGCGCCAGCAGCGCCACAACGGTGTTGATCACCCGGTCGCCTTCGCGAAAGGCATGGTGGAAAGAGATGGTCATCCCGTCCTGCAAGCCGCTGCGCATGACGGCTTCTTCGAGGGAGGCGCAAAGCTTACGGTTGTGTTTCGCCTCGCTGTCCGCCAGCCACGGCGTCGCGCTGTGGGCGGTATCAAAGGGCTTCAGATCCCGCAGATGGGGGAAATTCACATGGAGAAGTTCTGTCTGATTCATTATGTCATCCTTACCGACGCACGCCGGAGGCCGCCGCGCGCTCCAGCACCACCTGCGCGTGGTTAATAATCGGTGCATCCACCATTTTGCCGTTGAGCGAGACCACGCCCAGGCCGTTACGCTCGCCCTCTTCTGCCGCTTCAATCACCCGTTTGGCGTGCTCCACCTCTTCCCGTGTCGGGGCGTAGGCGTTGTGCAGCAGGTCAATCTGGCGCGGGTTAATCAGCGATTTGCCGTTAAAGCCCATCTTGCGGATCAGATCGACCTCGCGCAGGAACCCGGCTTCGTCATTAACGTCTGACCACACCACGTCGAAGGCGTCGATGCCTGCCGCGCGGGCGGCGTGCAGCACGGCGCAGCGGGCGTAGAACAGCTCGGTGCCGTCGCCGCGCTCGGTCTGCATGTCCATTACGTAGTCAAAGGCGGCCAGCGCGATGCCGATCAGGCGCGGGGAGCTGCGGGCAATCGCCACGGCGTTGATGACGCCAATGGCCGATTCAATCGCCGCCATCACGCGGGTGGAACCCACTTCGCGCCCGCACTCCTGCTCAATGCGCTCCAGGTGGCCTTCCAGCTCGTAGATATCGTCCGGGGTGTCGGTTTTCGGCAGGCGAATCACGTCTACGCCCGCGCGCACGGCGGCCTCCAGATCCAGCAGGCCAAACGGCGTGCTCAGCGGGTTAATACGCACCACGGTTTCGATATCCTGATACATCGGGTGCTGCAACGCGTGGAACACCAGCATGCGTGCGGTGTCTTTCTCGCGCAGGGCCACGGCGTCCTCAAGGTCAAACATGATGGAGTCGGGGCGGTAGATAAAGGCGGTGGAGAGCATGGCGGCATTGGCGCCCGGCAGGAACAGCATACTGCGGCGGAGTTTGCTCATTTCAGCGCCCCCCAGTTGATGGCCTGTTCATCGGCGGCACGCAGAAGCGCGCTTTGCAGGCGGGCGCGGATCACACAGTCCAGCGCCCCTTTGTCTTCAATAATGATTAATCCCTGGTGCACGTTCATGGCGCGCAATGTGTCGTTGACCACCTGGCGTATTTGCTCGCCAAACTGCTTAATCACTTCACTGTGGATGACAATCTCCAGCTCACCGTGAGCGGGGGCGATTTTCACCATCAGGTCGCTGGACTCCTGCGTTCCGGCCAGCGCCTCCCTTACAATATTCATGATAAATTCCTGATAGTTATGCGACTTCCGCACTCGCACGATAATGTGCTTCGAGGTGCGCGAAGGTGGAGTCCGGGACAATCTCCCGGATCCGGGAAAACTGCTGTGTCTTGAGTAAACGGCGTACTTCCGAGGCCGAAATGGCGTTGCCGTTGGCTTTGATGCGCGGCATTTCCACCACGTCGATGTGCGAGGCCAGCAGGTCGTGCAGCGTCTGGTTGTACTGGCGGGTGATATCGCAGAACGGTTCCGAACCAATAAAACGGTGCGTGATGCCCAGCGCCGGGGCGATAAAGTCCCGGAAGATCAGCACGTCGATCTCGCTCCACGCCTGCTGCACTTTGCCGGTCTCCTTCAGGAAGTAGGCCGGAAACGTGGCGCGGGAGATGATGTACTGCGAGCCTTCATGCACCACCACGTTCGGCAGATGCGCCACGCCCGCACGCACCATCTCAAGGCGCGCGCTGAACGGGAAGAACGAGGCGTCTTCACGCACCACGAACAGATGTAGGGCATCGCACTGCGCCGCCGCCTGCTCCACCAGATGACGGTGACCGAGGGTGAACGGGTTGGCGTTCATCACGATGGCACCAATCTTCTCCCCACACTTGCGGCTAGCGCGCAGAGATCGGCAGTAGCGCACGATCCCTTGCGGAGTGTTTTCCATTAGCACCGCGTTGTTCCCGCTCTGGGCAACCGGCCAGAAACCGCTGCGGCCAAAGCGCTCCTTATTACACGGACGGGTGCAGAGGAAGAGGTGAAAATGGCCGCGCTCCAGCGCCGCATTTTCCACCTCTGCCAGCAGACGCGCGCTGAGGTTTTCCCCACGAAGCTGCTCGTTGACCGCGACGCACTTGATGACGTTGGCAGCAAGCCCGGCGCAACCCACCAGCTGCGCGCCGGACCAGGCTTCAACAAACAGCGTGATGTCGTTGTCCAGGCCAAGGCCGCTGTCTGCCAGCAGGTAGCGGATCTGGCTTAAGCGTTCCGGGTGTTTCGCCACAACGGTGTGGCGAAAATCAATGGGTTGCGATTGCATGCTGCCGCCTTACTCAGTGCGCTGCCGCGAGCCCGACGGCTGGCGCTTCCACGATCACGTTGCTCAGATGACCGATATGTTCGATCTCCACCTCAATGCGATCCCCCTCCTTCATAAACAGTGGCGGGTTGCGCTTTTTACCCACCCCGCCAGGCGAGCCGGTGATGATCACGTCGCCCGGGCTGAGACGGGTGAAGGTGCTGATGTACTCGATCAGCTCCGCCACCTTGTGGATCATGCTGCTGGTGTTGTCCTCCTGCACCATGCGGCCGTTCAGCCAGGTGCGGATCGCCAGGCTGTGCGGGTCCGGGATCTCATCCGCCGTCGCCATCCACGGGCCGAACGCCCCTGTCTGCCGCCAGTTTTTCCCGGCGGTGAACCAGGTGTGCTGCCAGTCGCGGGCGGAGCCGTCCATGTAGCAGCTGTAGCCCGCCACGTGGCGCAGGGCGTCGTCGCGGCTGATGTTCTCCCCGCCTTTGCCGATGATCACCGCCAGCTCGCCTTCGTAGTCGAACTCGCTGGAGTGGCGCGGCTTCAGCACCGGCTCGTTTTGGCCGGTCTGTGAATCCGGGAAGCGGACAAACAGGGTCGGGGCCGGGTTATGCTGATCAAACTCCTTGCGCTTGTCGGCATAGTTCATGCCCACGCAGAGAATTTTTTCCGGCTGGACAATCACCGGTAAGAAGGTGATGGCGTTCAGCGGTACATCCACCGCGTCGTTCAGAAAACGGGTGGCCTGCGCCAGCCCGTTCCCCTGCAACAGCGCTTTAAGGTCGCCATAGCGGTCGCCCAGGCGGCGGCCTAAATCAATCACGCCCCCGGCCTGAACGATGCCGTAGCTGCGTTTACCCTGGTATAAAAAGCTTGCGAGTTTCATTGTTCTTTCCTGAAAACTTAAACGAGGAAGTTGCCCAGAATCAGCAGTGAGACAGAGACGTTAATCGCCCCGCCGATACGGGTAGCAATCTGGGCGAATGGCATCAGGCTCATGCGGTTGCCTGCGGTCAGGATCGCCACGTCACCAGTACCGCCCTGCCCGCTCTGACAGCAGGAGACGATGGCGACATCAATCGGGTGCATACCAATCTTTTTGCCAACGAAGAATCCGGTTGCCACCAGCGCGGAAACGGTGCTGATAATCACCAGCAGGTTGCTGACGGTGAACGCCGCCACCAGTTCATGCCATGGGGTAATCGCCACGCCAACGGCGAAGAGAATCGGGTAGGTCACGGAGGTCTGGAAGAATTTGTACACCACCTGAGAACCTTCCAGCAGACGCGGAGAGGCGCCATTGCAGAGCTTCACCAGCACCGCCATAAACAGCATACCGACCGGCGCTGGCAGACCAATCAGCTTGTGACCGAGCATGCCCAGCATGTACAGCAGCACCGCCAGCAGCGCGCCGGAGGCGATGGTGGTCACATCCGCTTTGCCGGAGAACGCGGGTTGAGAGACGGTGGCATCGGCGTTGGCGCGGTTAGGCATCAGCTGGCCTTCACCGGTCAGGTGCGGATAGCGTTTACCGAGCTGGTTGAGGCAACCGGAGATGATGATCGCCGTCAGGCCGCCGAGCATTACCATCGGCAGCACGCGGCCGAGCGCCACGCCCTGATCCATGTGCAGCAGGGTGGCATAGCCGATAGAGAGCGGGATCGCCCCTTCCCCGACGCCGCCCGCCATGATCGGCAGAATGATAAAGAAGAAGATCTGGAACGGCTCGAGGCCCAGCGCCAGCCCAACGCCCATGCCGACAATCATGCCGACGATTTCACCGCACAGCATCGGGAAGAAGATGCGCAGGAAGCCCTGGATCAGCACGGTGCGGTTCATGCTCATGATGCTGCCGACAATAATGCAGCAGATATAGAGGTAGAGAATATTGGTGGATTTATAGAATTTGGTCGTGGACTCGACCACCACGTCCGGCAGCAGGCCGTAATAGACCAACGCGGAAGGGATAAAGGTGGCGCAAATTGCCGCCGCGCCGAGCTTGCCGACAATCGGCAGGCGTTTGCCGAACTCGCCGCAGGCAAAGCCGAAGAAGGCCAGCGTGGCCACCATGACTACGATGTCGCTCGGCAGTTTTCCGCCCAGGCAATCTATCGCAATCAGCGCGCCCGCCAGAACGAACAGTGGCAGAGGAATAATGCCGATTTTCCAGGTATCCATAATATGCCACCAGCGCTCTTTGAGCGATGGCCGCTGAATATCAATCGGGTCGTGGGTAACAGAGAATGAATCGTCAGTTGTGCTCATAATAAGCCCCTTAGTTATTTTGTGCGTTCAGCTTAGAGTCACAAAGGCTTACTTTATGTGAGGAATGGCATATTAAAAGCGAAGTTTTAATGGCCGCTATGGTTTTAATGGTTTCTTTTATTTAATGTGATTTATGCCTTATTTATTACCGTGGTTTTTATGGTTTCTTTTCTTAACTGAACAAAGAAATAACATTTATTCATTTAGGCTTAAGAGGATGAGACTTTCGGAAAAATCTTTTACAGGCTGCGCTGTGCAAGGGATCACAAGTTTTCGGCAAAGCGGGCATCCTGGCCTTAAAAGATGATATATTCAGCCGACCTGTTGATATCTCGCGTGATAGTTATGAAAGTATCGTTTCAGATCAAGCTGTTTATTTCGCTGGTCGCCTTTTTCTCAGTGCTGTTCGCATTACTGGGCGGATATTATTATGTCGATGTCGGCAGGCAGCTTTATCAAGAAATGAGCGCGCGCGCAAAAATACAGGCCGAAGAAATTGCGCTTATTCCTTCTTTGCGAAAAGAAGTCGAACAAAAGGATATCCAGGGCATCCATGACTTTATGCAGAAAATAGCCGCCCGCAGCGACGCCAGTTTTATTGTGATTGGTGACAATAAAGGGCTGCATCTTTTCCATTCCGTGTTTGCCGACCGGGTAGGCAAAACGCTGGTTGGCGGAGACAACGACGAGGTATTACACGGCAAAAGCACCATCACCATCCGCAAGGGCGGGTTAGGCATTTCGCTGCGCAGCAAAGCGCCCATTTTTAATGATGCCGGGCAGGTGGTAGGGATTGTTTCGGTAGGCTATCTCACAAGCTATCTGGACACCATCACCGTCAGCAAGGTGGTTAATATCCTGATTGCCGCCGTGCTGCTGCTTATCGCCCTGTTTATTTTCTCCTGGTTCTTCACCCGCAGCATCAAGAAGCAGATATTCTCTCTGGAGCCGCGCGAAATCGGCCTGCTGGTGCGTCAGCAAAAGGCGATGATGGAATCCATTTATGAAGGGGTGATTGCCATCGACGACGATCTCCGCATTGAGGTGATTAACCAGGCGGCGCGTAAATTATTAGGCTTACGCCAGCCCGCCCGCGAACTGCGGGGTCAACTCATCAGCCAGGTGATCGCGCCCGTCCCGTTCTTTAACGCGCAAACCATGCTTGCGAAAGACACCCACGATGAGATCTGTCGCTTTAACGATCTCACGGTCATTGCCAGCCGGGTGCGGATCATGCTGGAAGATGCGTTGCAGGGCTGGGTGATCACCTTTCGCGATCGCAACGAGATCGACTCGCTCAGCGCCCAGCTCAGCCAGGTGAAGCGCTATGTTGATAACCTGCGCATTATGCGCCATGAACAGCTGAACCGCATGACCACGCTGTCCGGCCTGCTGCATATGGGCCGTTATGACGAGGCGATCCGCTACATACAGGCGCAGTCGGAACACGCTCAGGAGCTGCTGGACTTTATCTCGTCCCGCTTTAGCTCCCCGACGCTGTGCGGTTTGCTGCTTGGAAAGGCCGCCCGCGCGCGTGAAAAAGGCGTTGAGCTGAGCTTCGATCCAGCCTGCCGGGTGGACAAACCCTTCCTGCCGCTGCTCGAATCGGAACTAGTCTCGATCATCGGGAACTTGCTGGATAACGCCATCGAAGCGACCCAGCGCGCCCCGCTCCCGCATGCCCCGGTAGACGTGCTAATAAAGTTGAACGAGCAGGAACTGATTATTGAAGTCGCCGACCAGGGCGTCGGCATCACACCGGAGATCCGCGACCGGATCTTTGAGCGCGGCATCACTACCAAAACGCGCGGCGATCACGGTATTGGCCTGTATCTGATTGAAAGCTACGTCACGCAGGCTGGCGGTGCAATTGAAGTTGCCGATAACACCCCACGCGGTGCCATTTTCTCACTGTTTATTCCCGCCACGGGAACGGTCCGGCACCCCGTACAGGAACTGGAAGATACCGACTATGCAACATGAACTTATCGACGTACTGATTGTTGAAGACGAGAACGAACTGGCGCAACTGCACGCGGAGCTTATCGGTAAACATCCGCGCCTGAGGCTGGTGGGGATTGCCGCGTCACTGGCCGACGCGCAGGTACAACTGGAGAGCAAACAGCCGAAGCTGATGCTGCTGGATAACTATCTGCCGGACGGCAAAGGCATCACCCTTATCAGCAACCCGATGCTCACCCGCGCCAACTGCTCAGTGATTTTCATCACCGCCGCCAGCGATATGGACACCTGTAGCCAGGCCATTCGTAACGGCGCGTTCGACTACATCCTCAAGCCGGTTTCCTGGAAACGCCTGAGCCAGTCGCTGGAACGTTTTGTGCAGTTTGCCGAACAGCAGCGCGTCTGGAAGATTGTCGACCAGCAGAACGTGGATTCACTCTATCAGCTACAGGCGAAAAATTATCGACTGGACAACGGCAGCAAAGGGATAGAGGAGAACACGCTGGCGCGGGTGCAAACGCTGTTTAACAACAAGGCGGCGCACTGCTTTACGGTGGATGAGGTGGTGAGCGAGACGGGCCTGAGTAAAACCACCACCCGGCGCTATCTGGAACACTGCGTGGAGGTGGGTTTTCTGACGGTGGAGATGCTGTACGGGAAGATTGGGCATCCGAGAAGGATGTACCGGCGTAGTGCGACTTAACTCCCCTCACCCCGGCCCTCTCCCCAAAGGGGCGAGGGTGAAAAGACGGCTCCGTGCAATCCCCTCTCCCCTTTGGGGAGAGGGTTAGGGTGAGGGGCCCTACTTTAACACGTACCCATACAGTCGCTTGATCCCGTCGGCATCCTTCTCGCTGTAAACGCCCTGCAACTCTGGCGAGAAACCCGGCAGCATATTAATGCCCTCTTCCAGCGCCAGGAAGTAGCGCTGTACTGCTCCACCCCAGACTTCCCCCGGTACCACGCACAGCACGCCCGGCGGGTATGGCAGCGCACCTTCGGCGGCAATGCGTCCTTCGGCGTCACGAATACGCACCAGTTCGACATTCCCGCGAATGTACTCCTGGTTGGCATCCTGCGGGTTCATCTCCACGGCAGGCAGGCTCTCCTGGCGGAACATCGCCTTCTGTAAATCCTTCACGTTAAAGCTGACGTAGAGATCGTGCATCTCCTGGCACAGCTGACGGATCGTATAGTCGCGGTAACGCACCGGGTATTTCTGATAGATGGTCGGCAGCACATCCACGAGCGGCGTATCGTCTTCAATATGCTGTTCAAACTGCCCCAGCATCGCCACCAGCTGCATTAGCTTCTCCGCGCTCTCGGCTGGCGTCAGCAGGAACAGGATGGAGTTGAGATCGCACTTCTCCGGCACAATGCCGTTTTCGCGGAGGTAGTGGGCGAGAATGGTCGCCGGAATGCCGAAATCGGTATAGTGCCCTGTTTCCGCATCAATGCCCGGCGTGGTCAGCAGCAGCTTGCACGGATCGACGAAATACTGTTCACGGGCATAGCCTTCAAAACCGTGCCATTTTGCACCCGGTTCAAAACTAAAGAAGCGACGCTCGCTGGCGATGGCATGCGTGGGGTGATCCTGCCATGGCCGCCCCGCCACCACCGGTGGGATAAAGGGTTTGATCATATGGCAGTTGGCGATGATGGCCTTGCGCGCTTCAATGCCCAGCTCGACGCATTCAGCCCACAACCTGCGTCCGCTCTCACCCTCGTGGATCTTGGCGTTCACGTCCAGCGCCGCAAACAGCGGGTAAAACGGGCTGGTGGAGGCATGCAGCATGAACGCATTGTTCAGCCGCTTGTGCGGGCAGAAGCGCGACTGACCGCGAATATGGTTATCCTTTTTATGGATCTGTGAGGTTTGCGAGAACCCGGCCTGCTGTTTGTGGACCGACTGGGTCACGAAAATTCCCGGATCGTTCTCGTTCAGTTCCAGCAGAAGCGGAGACGTTTCCGCCATCATCGGGATAAATTGCTCGTAGCCGACCCAGGCGGAGTCAAAGAGGATGTAGTCGCAAAGGTGACCGATCTTGTCGATCACCTGACGGGCGTTGTAGATCGTGCCGTCGTAGGTGCCGAGCTGAATGATCGCCAGACGGAACGGGCGCGCCTCGGCGGCTTTCTGCGGCGCGACGTCACGGATCAGTTCCCGCAGCCAGGCCTCATCAAAGCAGTGTTCATCGATCCCGCCGATAAAACCAAACGGATTACGGGCTGCCTCAAGATAGACAGGCGTTGCCCCGGCCTGGATCAGCGCCCCATGATGGTTGGACTTATGGTTGTTACGATCGAACAGCACCAGATCGCCACGGGTCAGCAGCGCATTGGTCACCACTTTATTGGCCGCCGACGTGCCGTT
This sequence comes from Enterobacter cloacae complex sp. I1M, assembly GCF_014982425.1. Lineage (NCBI taxonomy): Bacteria > Pseudomonadati > Pseudomonadota > Gammaproteobacteria > Enterobacterales > Enterobacteriaceae > Enterobacter > Enterobacter cloacae complex sp. I1M. The sequence goes on from NZ_JADCLG010000014.1 coordinate 78,430, forward strand.
CAGCACGAAGTAGGTTTTATCCGCGTTGAACACTTTCGCCGCGAACTTTTGCGCGTGCTTGGCAGAACCTTCGTGGATCAGCAAATCACCGAGCTTCACGTCGGCATTGCACATATCGGCACGAAACACGTTTTCACCGAAGAAGTCGTAAAACTGCCGCCCGGCGGGATGTTTTTTGAAAAAGGCGCCGTGCTGGTGACCCGGACAGGCAAAGGTGCTGTTTCCCATCGCCACATACTGGCTCAGGGTGTCAAAAAAGGGTGGCAGCAGGTTCTCTTCATACCGGCAGGCGGCAGATTCCAGTTCCAGCAATTCCTGTGCTTTACCCGAGATGATCGCCGTGACACCCTCTGGCACCTCTCCTGGCTCTGTTGAGAACATAAATACCGGTAGCTGAAAGCCCGTACGCTTCAGCAACGCAAGAATGCCGCTGTAGCTTTCAACAACCGTAATGACGACTGCCGCCACATCGGTGAAATCGGTGTTATCCAGCATAACCTTTTCGCGATGCGTAGAAACTTTGGATACCAGCTCACGGCTGACGGCAATTTTCATGGTTTTCATAAGCGCAAATACCCTCACCGAACGGTGAGACAGGAAGGAGAAAATTCGCGCAATCATGTCACCTTTTATTTTCAGGTGCAAGAAGGAATCAGTATGCGTTACGCCTCCCAAAGCTAAGCATAATCAGGGACGGACGTGCCATAATCATGCAATGCCAGTGCTTAAATAACAGGAGTTAGACGTGGTGATTGGACCCTTTATCAATGCGGGAGCCGTATTGCTGGGCGGTGTACTTGGGGCAGTATTAAGTCAGCGGTTGCCGGAGCGTATTCGCGTCTCCATGCCCTCCATTTTTGGCCTGGCGTCGTTAGGGATTGGTATCCTTTTAGTGGTGAAATGCGCCAACCTGCCGGTGATGGTACTGGCGACACTGCTCGGCGCGCTGATCGGCGAGTTTTGCTATCTGGAAAAAGGCATTAATCACGCGGTAGGCAAAGCCAAAAATCTGATTGCCCGACAGGGCAAGGCAAAGCACGGCACGCACGAGTCGTTTATTCAGAACTACGTTGCGATCATTATTCTGTTCTGCGCCAGCGGCACGGGGATATTCGGTTCGATGCAGGAAGGGATGACCGGCGATCCCAGCATATTGATTGCGAAAGCGTTTCTGGATTTCTTTACTGCCACCATCTTTGCCACCACCCTCGGCATCGCCGTGGCGGCGATTTGTGTACCGATGCTGCTTATTCAGCTGGCGCTGGCCACCTGCGCCACGCTGATCCTGCCGCTGACGACGCCTGCGATGATGGCGGACTTTACCGCCGTCGGCGGCCTGCTGCTGCTGGCGACAGGGCTGCGCATCTGTGGCATCAAGATGTTTGCAGTGGTGAACATGCTCCCTGCCCTGCTGCTCGCGATGCCGCTTTCCGCGCTCTGGACGCACTTTTTCGCTTAAGTTTGCGACGAAATGGTGAGAGAGTGTGCAGTCTGCACCGAAAACAACAAATTTCGTTGACGTCGGAGGGCGGATCGGGTTTAATGCGCCCCGTTGCCCGGATAGCTCAGTCGGTAGAGCAGGGGATTGAAAATCCCCGTGTCCTTGGTTCGATTCCGAGTCCGGGCACCACTTATTTATAACCCTCGCTTCGGCGGGGGTTTTTGCTTTCTGAGTCAGCAACTCGTTGTTTGAACAGTAGTTACCGCCCTTATCTCTCCTCCGGCCCCGCTTCCCGGTGGTACAACTGGCGTTGTTTACCGCCTTTACCGCCACACAGAAGCAGAAAAACCTGACCTTCACCGATCTATTTGAGCATTACAAATGCACATATCAATTGGACAGAGCCCGACAGAGCGGCATCACGTATCCGTGATTACCCCCCATCGGCTAACTGTTTTATTAGATTCATCGGTGGTAAATCCATCCGGGACATCCTGAAAAGTGACCTTTCGGCGTTCCGTACACTGCTGGAACAGGCCCTGGCTAACCGCAGTAAAGTAGGCCGAGGAACGAAGCTGTAAAAAGCGACTTCTACTTCAGACACCGTAACCACATTGCTACTATATTGTGTGTGCGTTGGCACGCATGGCTGTCATGGGGGCATTTATCAGTCTAAGCAGAGGCCGGTAAAGCAATTGAGAGGAACTACAATGGATGCAGCATTACTTAACATGATGCGCTCAGATGGAAGAAATAAAGCCTGGGCGGAAACTATGGTGAATATGGAAGCCAGGAAACTGGTAAATACAGCCAACACTCTGTCGGCTTTTCATCTCAGCGATAGTTTGACTCGAATGAAGTTTGTTCAGGAAATTCGGGACCTCATAGAACATCAGTTTACGTAAGCTCGTCGGGCTAAATCAGATGAAGAATGCATGGAATGCGTTAAAATTCTCAGAGAAGAAAACAGTAACCTGCTGGAACAAGCGCGTTTATTAAGAACGAAGGCAGCGAAGCTTTACGCTATAGTCGAGTTTATCCGAGAGAATAACAAAATTGTTGGGTATGTGATCTCGGCTGTTAGTGTTGTCCTGGCCGGTGCTGAAATAGCCGCAGGATTTACCCTCATAGGCACTATGACCCCTCTCGAGGTTCTTGCTGGTGCGATTCTGGTTACTGACGGGACAAACAGCATCAGTAAAGAAGTGGCTCGCTACGCAACTAACAACACTACCAGTGAAGGGCTGGTCGCGAATGCCGCGATGTCTACAGCTGAGTTTATGGGCTTTAGTCGTGAGAATGGGTTAGGTGTCTACAAATCAATTTCACTGGCCGCTAATGCGTACACCATTTTTGGCTTGTTACGGCGACCTGGTACCTGGCGACTGTTTCGTTATCTCCCTGCTGACTATTACCGAAAGGTGAGCACACTGAGCCGCCCGCAGCTTACAATGAAAATAGCGGGTTATGGCGTGAAAGCTAAGATTATTTTTGATCTGTTGTCCGTCAGCGACCCGTCCCAGAATTAGTCAGCATTTTACGATAACGCCAGGATTTGTAGCCAAGTTTTGCTGGCGTTATATACCAGATGAAAGGTAGTACAATCAATAATGTGAGCGCAAGTGTCAGGCTTGTATCCTTGGATGCAAGTAAAAGAGTTAAAGCCAGTATGATGAAGGCAATAATAGTTATCCACTTCATAGCCTTAAAACGATTGGCCAGATCATGAGTTACGCTATCAAACGAACCACCGTAATTTTCAATATTGTTTTTTAACTTTTGAAGATCTCGTTTGCTAAAACCTGATTTTAAAAGTGCCTCTTCGCTGGTCATTCTGTTATCCGTCCCATAACTCACTGAAACCTGTGACGAAGTTTAACTTAATTTGGCGGATAAATCGCTACCTGACGATATTCGTCAAATTTATATATATCAACGAGTTGAAGATATCTTAGAGTATACGCTCGAAAACTGACATTATTGCCCACTGCGGAACTTCGCTGGTAGCAACTCTCATGACTCCTTCGGGGCCGTTTCCAACATCTCCCGCCCTGCCCGGTAGAAGCAACATGCAGATCACCACAGGAGGCTGAATCATGCACGATGAAATCATTAATCAGGCCCGCGAAATCCTCCCTCAGCGGCTCAACCATACCGACACATTGGCATCACAGCAGGACACCGCGTACTATCTGGCCCTACAGTGAAGCGCAATGCTGCTATTATCTATTCCCCTATCCACGACACCCTGACCACTGCGTCAGCAGCGCATGCAGTTTAGCCGGCTCCAGAGGCTTGCGAAGCACCAGGTACCCTTCCTGCTCCGCCTCCAGCAGAACCGGTGAATTAAATTCGCCGCTGACTATGGCGCCGCTCATATCCGGCAGACGGTCAAAAAGCGCTTTCAGGATATCGAAGCCGCTTTCGCCGGATCGCAGACGCTGGTCGCACAGCACGGCGAACGGCGTAAAGCCGTCGTCGATGATGGCAAACGCTTCTTCAGCGGAGGCCGCACAGCGTACATCGATTCCCCAGACGCTCATCAGGCTCTCCCAGGCAGACGTCACCAGCGGGTCGTCATCGACGACCAGGCAGGAACCGTGCAGCGGGGCATAGCGTACCGGCGTGGCGGTGTTGTCAGCGGCGGGCGGGATATCCAGGGCGCTATCTTCGCCAGCATATTGGGTGAAGCGCATCCAGAAGCGTGAGCCTTTACCTTCAATGGATTGCATCCCGTATTTCACCTTCATCAGCTTGGCACAGCGGGCGACTACGGCCAGTCCCAGCCCGTGTCCGGCGCTGTCGATCTTCCATGCCAGCTCGGGGCGGTAGTAAGGTGAGAAGATTTTGCCCTTCTCTTCATCGGCGATACCGACTCCCGTGTCCCACACCTCCACCATACACTCGTCACCGCGCGGTCGGATGGCAACCAGCACCCCGCCCTGGAGCGTGTAACGAAGGGCGTTTTGAATCAGGTTAATCAGGGACTGTCGCACCAGCAGCGAATCGCCCATCACGTAGATACGGCGTTTAGGCCGCCGGATGCACAGCCTAAGCGCGCGGCTGTTGGCCTCTTCGCGAAACAGCGTGATGACCGAGTCGAGCAGAGCACCGATATCCACTTTGGTCGGGACAGAGAGGACATTCCCGGATTCTATTTTGCTGAGATCGAGCAGAGAGTTGAGCATTAAATGTACCGAGCGAACGCTCTGCTGCAGGTCAAGAAGCTGTGGCGTCAGGCTGTCGTCCCGGTTTCGGTGGAGGATGGCTTCGATCAGAAAGCCCATAGCGTGTACGGGCTGGCGCAGATCGTGGCTGGCGGTTGTCAGAAACTGATTTTTATCCAGCAGTGCCTGCTCCGCGTCCTCTTTGGCCTGACGAAACTGTTCCGCCAGGCGTGAGCTTTTTTCCTCAAGCAGTGCCTGCTGAATAAAGAACGCATGGGAAGTTAACGCATGGCGGTAAATTGCGAAGCCGTAAAGCAGATTCAGCATGAGCACGATGAACATCAACTCATCCAGCCGCCAGATAATACCGAGGTTCAGCACCCCCCAGGAGGCGAAGAAAAAGCGCGTAAAGGTGCTGATGACCGGCGTCAGATGCGTCGCATTGGCGGCGACGATAGCGGCGATGCTGATATTAAGTAACAAGAAAAAGTCAAAATTCTGCGTCTGTGGAGTAATTAAATAGAGCGAAGAAATGCCCAGCCCGTGAATAAAGGCGATATTATTAATACGCGGAAGCCAGCGTCGCAGGACGTCCCTCTCACCGTTTTCTTTCGCTTCACGCTGATAGCGTCGGTGCAATAGTCGTATCGCCACGGCACATAGCAGATAAATAATTATCCAGATAATCGTTGGGCCGAGGTCGTCCCCAAGCATATAAATCCAGATGGCGAAAGGAATACCCACAAAGGGCACCGCACTAAAGCTAAATACCAGCCGCAGAAAGGTGTTGTTTAGCAAACGGATCTGCGCCGGAGCAGAGATACCTTCGTTTTGTAAGCTCTGGAAAAACCTCATTCTGACGGTTCCTGCTTGCCGTGCAGAAGCGTGATGGCTTCGACCCGGCTGTTAACACCTATCTTTTTCAATATATTGCTGATGTGTTCTTTGACCGTGGGCTCAGAAATTGAAAGCTGCGCGGCGATTCGTTTATTTGGCAGGCCGCGCATAATCATATTTAATACGTCAATTTGTCGCGGCGTTAAGTTAAATTTACTTAACTTCTCATTATTTGCCTTAACGGAAATTTCGTTTCCCTCAGGAAACCAGGTCTGATTATCAGTGAGTGCGAAAACGGCCCGCGAGAACATCTCAGGTGGCTCGCTTTTCAATACAAAACCGTGTCCCCCGGCGGCATTAACTTTGCGCCAGATGTCATTATTGTCATCTCCGCTGACCACCAGGAGTCGTACCTGTGGGTAAAGTTGTTTTACTTCTTTGAGTAATTTCAGGGCCGTTCCGGAAGAGAGCCAAAAATCGATAACCAGCAAACGTGGCGGGCCATGATCCCTAATTTGGCGGTAGCAATCATCCTCATTCGTCACCACACACGCCTGTTTAAACTGGCAATGTGTAATCAGAAAATTGGCGATGCCGCTTGCTACCAATGGATGGTCATCAACGACTAACGCATAATTCTGTCCCAAAGGAGCCTCCTTTTACCTTCGCATATCTTAGAGTACAGATGAATTATTATCTACCCACCCTACTTTAGGAGGGTTTTTTCGATTAGGAAAGAGAAATATATTATTCGCTGATTTGGGTAAAAGAAAACATAAATACAATCAGTGAAATTAACTGGTTGGATATCAAGGATAATTTATGAAAAAACCACTAATCGTTTTAACCGTTACGTTGATGCTAGCCGGTTGTTCCACGTTGAAAACCGATCAGGCTATTCCACTCCTGCAAGCGGAGACCGCTAAAATGCTGGGACTGGGCTCATCGGATGAAATAACCGTGACCAACGTTAATGGCGCCCAGCCGGACGCACTGGGAGGACAAAAACTGTCTTATCGCGCCACGACAGAAAAAGGGCGTATTTTCGATTGTTCATCAATGATGATGCCGGGGATTTTAGGATCCGCACCGACGCTAAGCGCGCCAACCTGTACACCTGTTGTCACACATAAATAATTAACGCCGCATCAAAAGGCGTACATAAATAACGCCTTTTACATTTTCTGACGTATCTGAGTTTTTATAAAAACGATTTTCCAGACATCACGCTAATGAGTACGGAGATAGCCCGTGAATAACTCTACATCGCATGCTTTAGCGGTTAAGACGCCGCTTTCCAGACTTTACCTCGCTCTATTTTCCGCGCCGCTGTTACTGTTTTTACCTGCCGATATCGCGCGTGCAGCCGATGCCTTTTTTGATGGCGACTCGCGTATTACCGAAACGCTGGGTTACACCGGAGATGTTTATGTTGGACGTAATCAACGCGGAAACCTGCTGATCGATAATGGCAAAATCACCGCCTATAACATCAATATCGGTCGGCTGTTCGACGGCAAAATTTATGAAAGCGTGGTCACGGTCCGTGGGCCAGACGCTGAGCTTAACGCGGTGAACGATCGGTACGTCCTGCGCGGCGACCTGAATCTTGGCCTCGGCACCCTGCGAGTCGAAGAGGGCGCGCTGGCGAGCGCAAAGGAGATCGTTGTCGGCACCACCCGGGGCTACGACAGCCACCTTATCGCCACGGGTGCCGGCTCTCGCGTGACCAGTAATTTTCTGAGCGTAGGCACCGATCTGGGCGCACGCTCCACGCTGGCAATTGAGGACGGCGCGGCGCTCAATACCGCCTACGATGCGCGCATCGGGAATGGTACCGGGCCGGGTGAAACCGACACGCTGAGCCCGAAAGCCACCGTCACGGGGAGTGGCTCACAGTGGAACGTTGGCCGTACGTTGACGCTTTATGGCGACCTGGACGTACTGAACGGCGGAGCGGTTAACGTTGGCGGCGTGCAGGTGGCGGGCGTCTCCGGCGCAGGGAAAACCGCCGAATTGGTTATTGCGGGCAAGGACTCGCGCTTTACCAGCGGCAGCAGCGTGAGCGTGGGCGATTACGGCAATGGCGTGCTGTCTGTGATTGACGGCGGTTCATTTTCCGCTGGCAGCAATGCGCTGATCGTGGGGACATCGGGTTCCGGCTCGAACCGGGGTGCGCTCATCATCGGCAGCCGCGGCAATATGGACACCGGCACGGGTTTAACTGAGCCAACGCTAGGCACGGCGGGCGGCGCAGGTACCCTCGATGCGAAGACGGCAATCAGCCTGCGTGGCGGACTGTTCGGCAGCTATGTCTACTTCAACCATACCGACGGAAATTACCTCTTCAGCAACACGATGAGCGGTGAAGGTGATGTGATCAATACCTCCGGGCAGACGACGCTGAACGGCGATCTTTCCGCACTCAAGGCGAACGTAACCGCGCGGGGCGGTAAAGTCATCATTGCCAGCAATATTAATACCCAGCCAGAAGACGATATCTTTGACGTCCAGACCCTTAGCGCCGAGAACGGCGGCACGCTGATCCTCAATGCGACGGCGGGTTCAGACGTCAGCAACGGGGTCGGTTACAGCAGCGCCGCGTCAATCAAGTCCGGCGGCACGCTGGGCGGCAACGGCACGCTGGGCCAGACCGAGATCCTGTCTGGCGGGCATATCTCGCCTGGCGACGGCAATATCGGTACGTTGACGCTGAAACGCTATCTGAACTTTATCGGCGAATCCTTCTATGACGTGGATATCGCGGGCGATGGCAGCAGCGACCAGCTACTGGTATCGGGTAAAACCACCATCAGCGATCGGGCTAAGGTACAGGTCACCGCGCTGGATCCGCAAACCAGCTATAAAACGGGCCAAAGCTACCGCATTTTGACCTCCGACGGGGGAATTGACGGTGAGTTCGCCGGAGCGATTTCCAAATCCGCCTTCCTGAACGTGGCGCTTGAGCAAAGCACCAACGCCGTCGATCTGACCATCGCGCAGAAAGAGACCGGAGGCGAAAATCCTGGGGGCGAGAACCCGGGCGGTGAAAATCCCGGAGGCGAGAACCCGGGCGGTGAAAATCCCGGAGGCGAGAACCCGGGCGGTGAAAACCCCGGAGGTGAAAACCCGGGCGGTGAGAATCCTGGCGGCGAAAACCCGGGCGGTGAGAATCCTGGCGGCGAAAACCCGGGCAGCGGCAAGCCGGGCATTTTCCAGACCGTGGCCCAAAGCAGCAACCAGTGGAATACCGCTGGCGCGCTCTCCACGCTGACGCAAAGCGGCCCGTCGCTGGCGCTGTATAACTCGCTGTTGCTGCTGAGCGCGCCGGAAGCGCGCGAGGCGTTCAACCAGCTGTCTGGCGAAGTTTATCCATCAATGCAGTCCAACCTGATCGCTGGCAGCACGCAGGTGTTTAACGTGTTAAACCAGCGTATGCAGCGCGCGTTTGATAACGACAGCCTGCCGATCCCACCGTTAGCCATGTCGCTGGTGCAGCAGCCGGAGCCGCAAAACAATGGCGTCTGGGGCCAGACCTTCAGCTCCTGGAGCCGAAACAGCGGCGACGGAAACGTGGGCAAGCTGGACGGCAACACCACCGGCTTCCTGCTGGGGGCAGATCGCAAGCTGGCGGACCATAACGTGCGTGTCGGCGGCTACTTCGGCTACAGCCGGGGTGATTACGACGTCGACAGCCGTCGCTCCTCAACGGATACCGACAACTATCACCTTGGCCTGTATGCGGCGGGTCAACAGGATGCGTTCTCCCTTCGCGGCGCGCTGGGTTACACCTGGCACAAGATCCAGGGCGAGCGCAATGTTGATTTCAGCGGCTTCTCGGATCGGCTGAAGTCAGATTACGACGCTAACTCGCTGCTGGCGTTTACCGAAGCGGGCTACCGTTTCGGCCAGCCAGACAGGAATATTGAGCCGTTCGTCAATTTATCGTACATCCGGCTGCATACCGACAGCTTCAGGGAAGACGGCGGTGCCGCTGCGCTGAGCGTCCGTAACGAAACGATGAACACCTTCTATTCCACACTCGGGGTGCGCGGTGTGACCGAGCTGCCGAAGAACGTTAACCTCTACGGTTCGCTGGGATGGCAGCACGCTTATGGCGATAAAAATACCTCTTCGCGCATGGCGTTTGCGGGCAGCGACGCGTTCATTACTCAGGGGCAAGCCGTGGATGAGGACGTAATGGTGGGTGATATCGGCGTGAGCGTACAGCTGTCGCGTGCTGCGACGCTGGATGTGGGTTATCAGGGACAATATGGTGCGGATACCCGCGTCAACTCTGTTAACGCCAATCTGCGCTGGTCGTTCTGAATTATTTCCATTAAAAGAACCCGCCCTCGTGGCGGGTTTGTGCTTTTGGCTTCTGACGAAGCTAGGGATCGTTCCCAGCCGCGTCCAGCAGTTTGTTTTTGAAGATAAACAAACACGCCTCGTTGAAGTTCCCTGCCCCTAACCGCTCCGATAGCGCCGTTCGCTTGCGATAGAGGCTTTTAACCGACATATTCAGCTTATCTGCAATCTCTTCCATTGACCTCCCTGCCTTCAGCAACCGGAGCATTATCGCTTCATGTCTACTCAGCCGTAAGTTAAGCAGCCATTTGGTTGTCAGACGCCAGCCTTTCATATCAAGCACCAGATTGAATAACGACGCCATATCCGGAGGCGTAAGCGACGTGTTCATAAACAGCTTCATACTGTGCAGATCCTCCTCTCGAGGGCGCATATCCAGCATAACGCAGCAGATCGTTTTTCTCGTTCTGGCCGGATGGCGTATCAGGTAATCATATAAACGGAGCGGCGTACGGCTATCAATCAGTACAGTATATTCATTTGCGTCGGTATCAAATATGTTTCTGTCTATCGAACAGAGGCAAATTATATCCGGGAAAAATAGCCGCATCCCCCTGACAAGGAAACAATCCTGAGTCACTAACACTATTGAAGTCGCCACTAATCATCCCTTTTAGATTAAAGCAAGCCCGCCTCTTAAGAAACAAAGACGCTTTCGTTTATAGCGCATTACATTAACGGCAAATGTTTTCTGGCTTTGATCACCCCTCAATATGACATTGGTGAGCTAGACTTTTTGTAGACTATCACTCAATGCCTGGTGTTAATTATAAATAAAAAAGAATTTCAGAAAAGTCACTTCTCTGAACATTAAGAATTTTTGTCATGAAACTTCCCAAACATGCACCGGAAAGTACTTTAATTAACTCAGCAGAACTTCATTTCAAATATAAAAAAACTGCAAACAGCAAAAGAAAAAACATTTAATATCAATCATTTGAAAAGAACAATCCTGCACTGAATTATCTAAAAAACTTACTTATTCCAGAATTATCTCAAAACCTCCCAGCCTCTTTTCAACTTATTTATCCCCCAACACATCGGGTGTACATTAAGCCCAATCGGACCACTGAGATGAGGGCGCATAATTACCTTTAAGTAAGTACCCCATAACGTAGCATCATTCAGATTTAATGTTCTCCTTTATGCCCTTTAACGCAGAGTTAAAAGGCGGCCGTGTTATGCAATGGATTCACGATAAACAAATGGCAAATAGATATGGAAAGATCGCTTAGCTTCACTACGTTATTCTTTTATCGCACCACAATATTATTGTTCCTGCTTTTACTCTTTCCTGTTCTGGTTCAGGCTGATGAATCCGTTTATGAGCATCAGATACAACAGGCACGTAACGGTAATTACGCTCTGTTTCTTGATTACCTACAGCGCTATGAGCAACAGCATGCTTTAACACCTGGACAGGTTGCGGACTGGTTACAGGTAGCCTCCTGGGCAGGACGCGATGATGAGGTTATTCGAGTCTGGCAGCGTTATGGTATTTATATGCCGCTGCCCGCTCGCGCCATCGCTGCTGTCGCCCAGTCCAGAAGAAACCAAAAAGCCTGGCCATCCGCCTTATCGCTGTGGAAAGAGGCGCTCAGCCTTGCGCCGGATAACGACGATTACCGCATCGGCTATGTTAAGACCCTGGCCGATGCCCGCAGAGATCGCCTCGCGCTTTCGGAAGCCCGGCAGCTGGTTAAGGACGATCCTTCTCCCGCGCACCTTGAGACGCTCTCCTATGTCTGGATGCGCCAGGGAAAAAACGGGGACCGGCTGCTGGCGGACATGCGCGCGCTAAACGCCGCACCAGGGAATAACGCCCTTCTTCGCGAGACGATCGATGCGTTAACGGATAACCGGGTAAGCACGCCCGCACTCTGGCTGTCGCAAAGCGCAGCGATGTCCCCCGCGGAGCGTCGCCGCCTTGAGCGTAACGCCGCGGCTGAAAAGGTACGCCTGGCGGATGTGCCTGGCAGAACGGAGAAAGAGCGGCTGCGGCTGGCACAAAACGCATTAGATCGCTATCACGTCCTGCTTTCCCGCTGGCAAAACGAACCGCAGGCGGCTGAAGACATCATCCTTGCCCGTATCGATCGGCTTGGCGCGCTGTATGCGCAGGGTGATTACCGGCAGGTTATTAGCGAATATGAGGCGCTGACGACCGCACAGCATCCGGTGCCGGACTGGGCCATCGGCTGGGTGATCTCTGCATATTTGCAGGAGAAAAACACCGTCGCCGCCTTCTCGCTTGTACAACGCTATCCACACTACGCCTCCGATCCGCAGGATGAGGAGCATGCGCTTTTCTACGCCTGGCTGGATACGGGGCAGTATCAGGCCGCCCGCCGCTACGTTGAGCGCGAGACCCGCAGTGTTCCCTGGACCCGCTACGATTTCGGATCCCCGACCGCTCAGCCGAACGATCGGTGGCTCACCGGACAGTCACTCAAACTTAACTATTTGCTGGCGACCAACGCCCTGCCCGAGGCCGAAAAGCTGTCGTATCGTCTGGCGTCAACGGCGCCGGGAAATCAGGGATTACAGATTGATTATGCCGCCCTGCTTCAGGCCAGGGGCCTGCCGCGCGCGGCCGAGCAAAAGCTTAAACGAGCAGAGGCGCTCGAACCCACGAATCTGGAGCTTGAAAAACAGCAGGCTTACGTCGCAATGGACCTTCAGGAGTGGCGCCAGATGGATTTACTGGCTGATGACGTAATTGCTCGCGCCCCCGCCGATCGCAGCGCCCGCCGCCTGGACAGGCTCAGAGCGGTCCACCATATGTCAGAGCTGCGTCTGAACGCGGGTAAAGGATTGCATTCAGATAACCCCGTCAGCGGTAGCCACGACATGAGCTGGGACGCCACGCTCTATGGCCCACCCGTGGCGGATAACTGGCGGCTATTTGCTGGCGCCCGCTATGCACAGGGGAATTTCGACGAAGGTAAAGGCATCAGCCGCCACCTGTTGGGCGGCGTTGAGTGGCGCCCACGTGACCTCACGCTCGAAGCCGAGCTCTCCAGCAACCGCTATCACGGCACAAACAGGCCGGGTGCACGGCTCTCAACAACCTACAGCCTGAGTGATAACTGGCAGGTCAGCGGTAGCCTCGAGCGCTTATCACGCGCGACACCCTTACGGGCATTACGCAATGGGATCAGCGCCAACCGGGGTGAAGGTGGGGTGCGCTGGTATCAAAACGAGCGACGTGAATACCAGTTCAACGCCGCCGTCAGCCGCTTCTCAGACCACAACCGCCGTCAGGAATACACCCTCTCTGGGAAAGAGCGTCTCTGGCAGACCCCGACCCTGACGCTGGATCTCGAACCGGGGATCGCCGCCAGTAAAAACAGCCTGCGGAATACGCTCTATTACAACCCGGCACGGGATCTGTCCGTGACGGCAGCCCTGTCCGTTGACCATGAGATGTACCGCCACTACGACACCCTCTGGAACCAGCAGTTCGTGGCAGGCGGCGGCAGCTACTGGCAGAAAAATCAGTCGCCTGGCGCCATTACCCTGCTGGGTTACGGGCAACGCATTCAGTGGAACAACGTTGTCGATACTGGCGTGATGCTGAACTGGGATAAACGCCCTTACGACGGCAAACGCGAGAGTAATCTCTCCGTCACGTTAGATGCGACTTTACGCTTTTAAGGATGAATATGCTGAATACACGTTTTTCTGTAAGCCTGATCGTCATCGGCTGGCTCTGCCTCAGCGCGAGTCTCTGCGCGCAGCCGCTCTCCTTTATGGCTCCTGAAGAGAGGCCGCAGCTGGAGGCCAGCAAACCCTGGCCGGAGAATCAGTTTCTGGTCCTGGCCTACCACGACGTCGAAGATGATGCTGCCGATCAGCGCTACCTCTCCGTTCGCACCAGCGCGTTAAACGAGCAGATAAGCTGGCTTTTGCACAACGGCTATCACGCCATCAGCGTGCAGGACATTCTGGATGCGCATGAAGGAAAAAAAACGCTGCCGCCGAAAGCCGTTTTGCTCAGCTTCGACGACGGCTACAGCAGCTTTTACACCCGCGTTTGGCCCCTGCTTCAGGCCTGGAACGTTCCTGCGCTGTGGGCGCCGGTGGGCAGCTGGGTGGATACGCCGGCAAATCAAAAAGTTAACTTCGGCGGTCTGATGACGCCCCGCGATCGGTTCGCGACATGGGACATGGTGCGCGAGTTAAGCCGCTCCCCGCTGGTTGAAATTGGCTCGCATACCTGGGCCTCGCATTACGGCATCCCGGCCAACCCGCAGGGAAGCCGTGAACCCGCTATCGCCAACCGTTTTTTCGATAACGCGACGGGGCATTACGAAACCGATGAACACTTCAACCAGCGGATCGCCGCAGACGTACGGAAAGTCACCGAAAAAATCACCCAGGTGACGGGAAAAGCGCCGCGTGCCTGGGTGTGGCCCTATGGGGCTGCCAACGGTACATCGCTCGCTATCGCCCAGAAACAGGGCTATCAGCTGGCCTTTACCCTGGAGGACGGGCTGGCAAACGTGCGCGACCTCGGCAACATCCCGCGCCTGCTGATTGCCGGAAATCCGTCGATAAAAACCTTTGCCAACACGGTTAGCCGCGTTCAGGAGTTTGACCCGGTGCGCGTCATGCATGTTGATCTCGATTATGTCTACGATCCCGATCCGGCCCAGCAGACGAAAAACATCAACAAACTCGTCCAGCGGGTCTACGACATGAAAATCAGCCATGTGTTTCTCCAGGCGTTTTCGGATCCGCGGGGCGACGGCAGGATCGGCGCGCTCTATTTCCCCAACCGTCGTCTTCCGGTCCGGGCCGATCTTTTTAATTTTGTCGCCTGGCAGCTACAAACCCGCGCGGGAGTGAAAGTCTTTGCGTGGATGCCGGTCCTCTCTTTCGATCTCAGTCCAGCCCTGCCGCGCGTGCAGCGCCGGGATCGTCAAACGGGAGAGTTGACCGTGGCCGCCGAGCCCTACATCCGGCTCTCCCCCTGGAGTCCACAGGTTCGCCAACAGGTGACGGAGATCTATGAAGATCTGGCCCGCTATGCCAGCTTCAACGGGATCTTGTTCCATGACGACGCGGTGCTGACGGACGTTGATGATGCCGGACAGGAGACGACCCGGCAGAAGAGCCAGCAGCTTATCGGCTTTACCCGCACCCTGAGCCAGGCGGTGAAAAACATCCGTGGCCCGCAGATCAAAACCGCGCGCAATATGTTCGCCCTCCCCATTCTGCAGCCCGAAAGCGAAGCGTGGTTTGCGCAAAATCTGGATGATTTTCTGTCGGCCTACGACTGGACGGTGCCGATGGCAATGCCACTGATGGAGTCCGTCCCGGCAGAAGAGAGCAATGCCTGGCTGACGCGTTTAGTCAACGCCGTCGCCGCACGCCCCGGCGCGCTGAATAAAACGATTTTTGAGCTACAGGCCAGGGACTGGGCGCAGAAACCGCAGCGTGCCGTAGCCGATGAACGTCTGGTGGAGTGGATGCAGGTGCTCCAGCTGAACGGCATCAAAAATTACGGTTATTACCCCGACGACTTCCTCAACAACCAACCTGATATTTCGCGTATCAGGCCTGAATTTTCTTCGTACTGGTATCCTGACAATGACTGATCGCATTATCGCCTTCTCTATTTTGTGTCTGGTATTCGGGTTGCCGTTAGGCGTAGCCGCGCTGTTTACCGGCGAACTGATTCTGGACTTTGTCTTTTTCTGGCCGCTGTTTATGTCCGTGCTCTGGGTAACCGGCGGCCTCTATTTCTGGTTTCAGCTTGAACGGCACTGGTCGTGGGATAACGCAACACCCGCGCCCGCCTTAGCCGGTGAACCGTTAATTTCGATTCTTATTCCCTGCTTTAATGAGGAACGCAACGCACGGGAGACCATTAGCGCCGCGCTGGGTCAGCGGTACTGGAATGTTGAGGTTATCGCCATCAACGACGGCTCTTCGGACAATACCGCGCTGGTGCTGCATCAACTGGCGCAGGAGCAGCCGCGCCTGCGGGTGATTAATCTCGCGGAGAATCAGGGGAAAGCCGTGGCGCTCAAGGCTGGTGCGGCGGCGGCCCGGGGCGATCTGCTGGTCTGCATTGACGGCGACGCCCTGCTCGATCGCGATACGGCCGCGTATCTGGTGGCACCGCTGATTCAGTATCCCCACGTTGGGGCCGTCACCGGAAATCCGCGTATTCGCACGCGCTCAACGCTGATTGGTCGTATTCAGGTGGGCGAGTTTTCTTCCATTATTGGTCTTATCAAGCGAACGCAGCGGATCTATGGCCGGGTCTTTACGGTCTCCGGCGTCATCGCCGCCTTTCGCCGACAGGCGCTGGCGGATGTCGGGTACTGGAGCCCGGATATGATCACAGAGGACATTGACATAAGCTGGAAGCTTCAGCTGCGCCACTGGGATATTTTTTTCGAGCCGCGGGCGCTGTGCTGGATCCTGATGCCGGAGACGCTCAAGGGGCTGTGGAAACAGCGTCTGCGCTGGGCTCAGGGCGGTGCAGAGGTGTTTCTGGTTAACCTGCGCAAAATGGCCCGCTGGGAGCATCATCGGATGTGGCCCCTGTTTCTCGAGTACGCGCTATCAACGCTGTGGGCGTTTGCCTATGGAGCGACCGTGGTGTTGTTCATTCTTAGCCATATTATCCCTCTTCCCGCGAACCTGGCCGTTGCGAGTCTGTTTCCCCCGGCGTTTACCGGGCTGCTGCTGGGGGTGATGTGCCTGCTGCAATTCCTCGTCAGTTTGTATATCGAGCGGCGCTACGAGCGGAAAGTGGCAGGCTCGCTGTTCTGGGTGATTTGGTTCCCGATGGTGTACTGGATGATTGGCCTGTTTACCACGCTCGTGGCATTTCCGAAAGTCATGCTTAAACGTAAACGCGCCCGCGCGCGCTGGATCAGTCCGGACCGGGGAAAAGGGAGCATTCAATGAACGAGAATACGTTAATTTTGACTGAACATCGGCTGGCACCGCGTCTTTTCGATGCCGCATTAACGCTGATAGCCTGGGGAGGATTCCTGTTTTTCCTGTATGCCAGGCTGTGGATGCAGTTAACCGAGGAGAGCGATCACCGCTGGAGCGTGATTATCGCCTCTTTTAATACAGTGCTGGTCTATCTGCTGATTGCCGCGTTCAACGGCTGGCTGCTGATCCTGTGGTATCAGTACAATCGCCGCCGCGCGCATGTGAGGCGGCGTCATCCGCAAATGTTGCGCCATGACGAGCTTGCCCAAAGTTTTAACGTCACGCCGCAAATTATGTCCGAGATGAGCCAGTACAACCTGCTGACGGTCTATCATGACCAGATCGGCCGCATCATTGATCTGAAGATCAGCGAGCAGCAGGTCGAGGAAGAAGAGTAATAAAAAGCCCCCGCAGCATACCCTGCGGGGGCTTTTTTATAACAGGGAGACGTTATTTATCCTTCACCACAATCAGCGGTTCAATATCGCTCTCTTTCTTCACCACCAGCGAGTCATCCCCACGCAGACAGGTTCCGCCATAGTTTCCGCCCACGGTAAAGGTGCAGACCTGTATGTATCTGCCGTCAACCTTTGGCAGGCACCATAGCTGCTGGTAGATATTTTTGCGGTCAACAAACTTGCCGCTGGACTGGTCCAGCAGTTGATCCTGGGCGCCGATCAGATCGATATTGCTCCCGCAGCGTCCGGCTATCGGTTTAACGGCATAGCCTGTCCGTTTCAGCAGCGCATTCACCTCAAAATCGGTATCCAGCAGGTAACGGTGGTTCGGGAACAGCTGCCACAGCACCGGCAGGATCGCCTTGTTACCTGGGATCACCGTCCACAGCGGTTCAAAGACCAGCACTTCCGGGCGCAGCAGGACGTCAATCAGGCGCACTTCACCCTTCGGGTGACCGGTACGGATGGGCACGGCGGCGTACTCGGTTTCGCTCACCTCGCGGATCTGCTCGATCGCCGTTTCCCACGCCCAGGTTTTCCATACGCAGTTGACGTGACGGCCTTCATCATCAATCAGTTGCCCGGCGGCATCCCAGCTCAGCGCGCCCAGTCCATGCAGGATTTTGGTTTCAAACCCGGCCTGGATCAGCGAGCGCTGAATAAAGAGCGCGTGGTAATCCTCTTCGATATCGTTGTCCTGCATGATATGGACGAACGGCCGCGCGTGGCTGTGCTTCCAGGCGCCGGTCAGCTCCTCCAGCAAGCCTTCCGCCGGATTGTGGCCGGTGCCGCGATAGCCGTTTTTCACCCACTCTTCAAGAATCAGCCCGCCCTCGGTATGGCAGGAGGCGGAATCCGCGTTGTACTCGTAAACCTTAATGCCGCGCTCATCCATGCAGAAATCCATACGACCGGTGATCATATGGTGACGACGCCACTGCCACGAGAGGCGCAGACGCGGCCAGAGAATTTTCGGGATGTCGAAAAGCGCGAGTAAGCTGTCGTCTTTCAGCACCTTGTCGGTGGCATGAAGGTACATCAGGTGCAGTTCGTTGGTGGCTTTGATCAGCTCCTGCTCGGCACTTTCGGTAATGGTGAAGTACTGGCAGGGATCGTTGTTAATAACGTGGCCGTTCGCGCGAACGTACGCCTGTTGCAGGGCGTCGTTTTCATTGAGCCATTTTCCGTCGAACTGACGGTTGTTCTTCAACCGCGCGCCGCTGATTTTCAGCAGCTCACCGTCGATCTCCGGCTGAGGAATACTGTGTTCCGTCTCCTCCGTCTGGATCATCCAGCCGAGGATCTCGGTATCGCTGAACGTATCATGAAGCGTATAGCAACCGTTCTCAACGCTCAGACGCAGCTCGCGCGTCCACTGCTGCCCCATCGGCAGCGGGGAGTGAATAACGTTCTGCTCGGCAATGCGCACTCTGTCGTCCAGCAACTGGGTGATGACGGCGACGTGGCCGGTCTCTTGAAACTCACCGCCCTTTTGCCAGATGAGCAGCGCACCGGCCTGCGGCGCGCGTTTTGAGCCATTAGCAAAGGCCTGTAGCGGCAGGATGTTGTCATTCACCACCTGGCGTAAAAAACGCAGGGAGAAGATCTCCCACGCCATCCCGACGTCGGTAAAGACAAACCCGTGGTTGAGAAACAGGAAACGGCGCGCAAACTCAACGCACTGCCATTTATGGCCCATGTATTCGTTGCCGATATAGCTGCGGAATTCCGCGTCTTCCGGGTAGTGCCGCGGATCGAGACTGCCGTAATTTGAAGAGTAAATCGCCACGCCACCCGGCGCATAACCTAATAACGTCCCGAAGGGTGCGTCACTGCTTAACGTTCCTTTACGCATGTGTCCAACCTAAAACAGGCAGGCGGCAATTTTTTTGTGGGGTTGTCGTCGTCTGCACGTTGTAATTAACTGACAGAGGTGGCGTTATCATACACCCGCCCTGCCCATTACGCTCGCATCGTTAAACGGTTCCCCTATCTCCTGCTACACTGCCTCAACACAACACCAAAAAGGCAGGCCAACATGTCAGATAACACCTATCAGCCACCGAAAGTGTGGGAATGGAAACAGAATAACGGCGGCGCGTTCGCCAATATCAACCGTCCCGTCTCGGGCGCTACGCACGAGAAAGAGCTGCCTGTGGGCGAGCACCCGCTCCAGCTGTACTCTCTGGGTACGCCGAATGGACAGAAAGTTACCATCATGCTGGAAGAGCTGCTGGCGCTGGGCGTGACGGGCGCGGAATACGACGCATGGTTAATCCGCATCGGTGAGGGCGATCAGTTCTCCAGCGGTTTTGTCGACGTGAACCCGAACTCGAAGATCCCGGCGCTGCGTGACCACTCCACCACCCCGCCGACGCGCGTCTTTGAATCCGGCAATATCCTGCTCTATCTGGCCGAGAAATTTGGTCACTTCCTGCCAAAAGATCCGGCTGGACGTACGGAAACCCTGAACTGGCTGTTCTGGTTACAGGGCGCGGCCCCGTTCCTCGGCGGCGGTTTTGGCCACTTCTATAACTACGCGCCGGTGAAGATTGAGTACGCTATCGATCGCTTCACCATGGAGGCTAAACGCCTGTTCGACGTGCTGGACAAGCAGCTGGGGCGCGGTCGTTATGTAGCGGGTGAGGAATATACCATTGCGGATATGGCAGTCTGGCCATGGTTTGGCTGCGTGGCGCTGGGCAGCGTCTACAACGCCGCCGAATTCCTCGACGCCGGGAAGTACACCAACGTGCAGCGCTGGGCAAAAGATGTGGCGAATCGCCCGGCCGTTAAACGCGGGCGCATTGTTAACCGCACCAACGGCGAGCTGAACGAGCAGCTGCATGAGCGCCATTCAGCGAGCGACTTCGATACCCAGACGGAAGATAAACGTCAGGATTGACCCATGACCGGGCGGTTCGCCGCCCCTCTTCTGCGATGAGAAAAATGAGTCAGCACGCGTGAGCAAGGATCCTCGAATGTCAGACCAGACGCTAAAAGCGACCCGACAGCAGAGCATCATCACCCTGCTGAGTAAAAGCGACTGGCTGACCACTGATGCCCTGGCTGAAAAGCTCTCCGTCAGCAAAGAGACGATCCGCCGGGATCTGAAGTCGTTACAGCAGCAGGGGAAACTTCTGCGCCAGCATGGGCGTGCGCGTCTGATTCACCCGGACAGCCGCGACAGCGGTGAACCCTTTGGCGCACGCCTGAAAAGCCATTATGCCGACAAAGCCGATATTGCCCGACACGCGCTGGGCTGGATCAGCGAAGGGATGACCATCGCCCTCGACGCCAGCTCGACCTGCTTTCATCTGGCGCGCCAGCTTCCGGATATCGAACTCACCGTGTTTACCAATAGCCTGCCTGTCTGCCACGAGATGGCAAAGCGCGAGCGGATCACGCTTATCTGCTCCGGCGGAACGCTTGAGCGTAAGTATCGCTGCTATGTTAATCCGGCGCTGGTGACGCAGCTTAAAGGGCTGGAGATCGATCTGTTTATCTTCTCGTGTGAAGGGGTTGATGAGCATGGCGTCCTTTGGGATCCGTCTGAGCACAACGCGGGCTTTAAGGCGATGCTGTTAAACCGGGCCAGCCAGTCGCTGCTGCTGATCGACAAAAGTAAATTTATGCGGGCAAGCGAAGTGAAAATCGGTCAGCTGTCGCAGGTGACACAGATTATTCAGAGCGATAAATGTCAGGCCGCCAGAGACGGCCTGACGCGATGATGTTACGCGGAGAGACGGAACTTCTGCACTGAGCGCTGGAGTTCTTCGGTCTGCCGTTCCAGTGCGGCCGCGGCGGCGGAAACCTGCTCCACCAGCGAGGCATTCTGCTGGGTCACGCCGTCCATCTGCGTGATGGCTACGCCGACCTGAGAAATACCTTTGCTCTGCTCCTCTGACGCGATGGCGATCTGCTTCATAATGACGGTCACCTCCGTCACGTCGCGCAGGATAGCTTCCATCGTCGTGCCGGTATCGTTCACCAGCTGCGCCCCCTGCTCCACGCGGGCAACGGAATCCGCAATCAGCCCTTCGATCTCTTTTGCCGCATTCGCGCTGCGGCTGGCCAGATTACGCACCTCGCCCGCCACGACCGCAAAACCGCGCCCCTGCTCCCCGGCCCGAGCCGCTTCCACCGCGGCGTTCAGCGCCAGAATATTGGTCTGGAAGGCGATGCTGTTGATAACGGTAGTGATTTCAGCAATTTTCTTCGAGCTGTCCGAAATGCCGCTCATGGTCGTGACCACATCGTCTACCAGCGACCCGCCGCGGCTGGCCGTACTGGAGGCGACATCCGCAAGCTGGCTGGCCTGGCGCGCGCTTTCGGCGTTCAGCTTCACCGTTGCGGTAAGCTGCTCCATGCTGGCCGCGGTCTCTTCCAGCGCAGCGGCCTGCTCTTCGGTACGCGAAGAGAGATCGTTATTCCCGCTGGAGATCTCCGTTGCCCCGCGCCAGATATTCTCGCTGCCGGAACGAATCGTGCTGACCGCCTCCCGCAGGCTGTCCTGCATGGCGCTCAGCAGCGGAACCAGTTGCCCCACGCAGTTGCGGCCAATGGGCTCAATCGGCTGGCTGAGATCGCCCTGCGCAATCTGGCGGAACTGCTGACGGATACGCTCCAGCGGTTTTACCAGCAGCGCCACCAGGTAGCGGTCGGTGAACAGCAGGATCAGCAGACCCACGATCGTGGCGGTGATAATCACCGTCCGGGTCATGCTGGTCAGGCTGTCGACCACAACGCGCGTACTGTCGAGCGCCTTCACCGCAGAATTGTTAAAGTTCTCAACCGCGGCGCCAAACGCGCGGCTTAGCGGCGGCGTAACATTGTTGGCATGCTGACGATAGCCTTCGAGCGTCGCCTGCTTTGCCTGCACCATCTGAGGCGTAACGCCCCGATCGAGCAGCGCCTGCCAGGTGGAAATCACCTGCGCAGAGACCTTTTCATCCATCGGGCCCGGGGAGATAGCTTTCATCTCTGCCAGCTTTTTACTCATGTTATCCAGCGCCTGCTGAGCAGGAGCCAGGTCCGGCGTGCCGCCCGCTGCTTTAGCTTCCATCGCCCGGCTCAGGCGGGTGACGAAACGGAAATACTGATCGTTGCCCTGGCTCAGCACCGTCATTTGCCTGACCAGCTGGCGGTCAACGTCATTACCATCAGAAACACGAGACAGAGACCAGGTGCTGTAAAGCCCCACGCCTGCCCACATGACACAAAAGATCCCCAGTACCGTCAGCATGACGAAACGGATGGTGAAATTACGAAGCATCTTCATTGAGTATTCCTTGCCGTGAGGGTGAATTCGCCCAGAGGCGAGTACTACCCTCGTTATCGGCAGGGACAGGGGAAAAGATAACCCTTTGTGATGATTTATTTAAGCAGGGCTTATCATTCCAGATATTTTTTAAACCAGCTTAACGTTCTCGACCAGGCCAGCTCGGCTGCGGGCTGGTCATAGCGTGGGGTAGAATCGTTGTGAAATCCATGGTTTACGCCGGGGTAGATATACGCTTCATAAACCTTATTATTTGATTTCAGCGCGGCTTCATAGGCAGGCCAGCCCTCGTTAATATTTTTGTCCAGCTCGGCATAATGAAGCAGGAGCGGCGCGCTAATTTTTGGCACATCCTCCACCCGAGGCTGACGACCATAGAAGGGCACCGCACAGTCGAGTTCCGGATACGCTACGGCGGCGGCATTCGATACGCCGCCGCCATAGCAAAAACCGGTAATCCCCACCTTACCGGTGGCTTCCGGATGATTTTTCATAAACTCTATGGCGGCAAAAAAGTCGTTCATCAGCCTTGTCGGGTCGACCTTCTGCTGCAAAACCTTTCCTTCGTCGTCGTTGCCGGGGTATCCCCCCACCGAGCTCAGGCCGTCGGGAGCCAGCGCGATATACCCCGCTTTCGCCACGCGTCGTGCCACGTCTTCAATATACGGATTCAGCCCCCGGTTCTCATGCACGACCACTACCGCGGGCGTTTTCGCGGTGGCTTTGGCCGGCTTCACCAGGTAACCGCGCACTTCGCCGTGACCATTGGGCGAGGGATAAGTGATGTATTCCGGAAGAATATCGGGATCGGTGAATTTAACCTGCTCCGCGAGGGCGTAGTTGGGTTTAAGCATATTAAACAGCATCAGCGCCGTTACGCCGCCTGCGGCATAGCGCGCCGCGAGATTCAGAAATTCGCGTTTGCTGATTTTACCGTGGGCGTAATAGTCATAGTAATCAAGCAGCTCTTGCGGAAAATCTTTGGCAGTCAGGCGCGTCATCGCTTATCTCCATGATTTATGATTTGATAAGCTTAGAATAAAAACGCTGTTTCGAAAATTCACCGATAAGAAAGGAGACATCATGTCCTGGCACCCTTACACCGGCCGATACGAAAACATGCAGTACCGATACTGCGGCAAAAGCGGCCTGCGCTTACCGGCGCTGTCGCTGGGTCTGTGGCACAGCTTTGGCCACGTTCAGGCGCTCGATTCCCAGCGCGCGCTGCTGCGTAAGGCCTTCGATCTCGGCATTACCCATTTTGACCTTGCCAACAACTACGGCCCCCCTCCAGGCAGCGCTGAAGAAAATTTTGGCCGCCTGCTGCGAGAAGATTTTGCCGGGTATCGCGACGAGCTGATCATCTCCACCAAAGCGGGCTACGACATGTGGCCAGGACCGTATGGTTCGGGTGGTTCACGTAAGTATCTGCTCGCCAGCCTCGACCAGAGCCTGAAACGCATGGGCGTGGAGTATGTGGATATTTTCTATTCTCACCGCGTAGACGAAAACACGCCGATGGAAGAGACCGCCGCCGCGTTGGCACACGCGGTGCAGAGCGGAAAAGCGCTGTACGTCGGCATTTCGTCCTACTCCACGGAACGCACGACGGTGATGGCCGAATTGCTGCGCGAGTGGAAGATCCCGCTTTTGATCCACCAGCCGTCTTACAACCTGCTTAACCGCTGGGTCGACAAGACTGGTCTGCTGGACGCGCTGGAGAAAAACGGAACGGGCTGTATCGCCTTTACCCCGCTGGCGCAGGGCCTGCTGACCGGAAAATACCTGAACGGTATTCCGGACGGTTCACGTATGCAGCGCGAAGGGAAAAAAGTGCGCGGCCTGACGGAGAAAATGCTGACGGAAGCCAACCTGAGCAGCCTTCGTCTGCTGAACGAGATGGCGCATGCGCGCGGGCAGACGATGGCGCAGATGGCGCTAAGCTGGCTGTTGAAAGATACACGTGTAACGTCAGTGCTCATCGGCGCGAGCCGCCCGGAGCAACTGGAAGAGAACGTTCAGGCGCTGAATAACCTGTGCTTTACCGAAGATGAACTGACGCGGATTGACCAGCACGTGGCGGATGGTGAGCTGAATTTGTGGCAGGCGTCGTCGGATAAATAAATAGTGCGGTCCGATGCTTTCGCCCCTCACCCTAACCCTCTCCCCAGAGGGGAGAGGGAACTTGAACACCCTCTGGGGAGAGGGCAGGGTGAGGGGCCTGGTAAATTTATTTCTTACTGATCTTATCCAGATACCCCATCACAAACGCCGACAGTACAAACGTCAGGTGGATAATCACATACCACATCAGCTTATTATCCGGGACGTTTTTAGCATCCATAAAGACACGTAACAGGTGAATAGACGAAATCGCCACAATCGACGCCGCGACTTTATTTTTCAGCGATGAGGCGTCCATTTTCCCCAGCCAGTTGAGCTTTTCTTTGTGCTCGGCGATATCAAGCTGAGAGACGAAATTCTCATAACCGGAAAACATCACCATCACCAGTAATCCTCCTACCAGCGTCATATCCACCAGCGACAGCAGAACCAGAATCAAATCGGCTTCTGCCACGGAGAAAATGTTTGGCAGGACGTGGAATATCTCCTGGAAGAACTTGATCGTCAGGGCGACCAGCGCCAGAGAGAGACCAAAATAGACGGGTGCGAGCAGCCAGCGAGAGGCATACATTGCGTTTTCAAAGAAGCGTTCCATAAAATCCTGTCTGCAAACGAAACCAGCGCTCAGTATATCTCAACTATACCTCGTTGGGATCCACATCCGGACGCGCATACTCCGGCCAGACCAGTGCGACCAGTTCCGGGTAGGCTTCCAGGCTAAACTCGCGAAAACACTGGCGCAGATTTAATACGTCTAAATCGGAATACGACACCTTCTCGCCATTCAGACAGCGCTTTTTGATATTGTCGTAATATTTATAGACCGCCGAATTAAGGTCGCTACAGCGGCGCTGCGCGTCGAACAGGCCGGGCGTATCATTAATTTCGGCCATTTTCATTCGCTTAATTGTCGCATGGAGAAAATCGATATATTCGTGATTCACCCGCCAGTACCAGACTGGCGTCACGGCGTTCATCAAGACGGAGAAATGATCTTCCCCCTCCTCTTTGGACATCAATTCAGGCTGCGGTGGTTCACTGGCGTCATTTGACACTTTCGTTTTATTGAACTCTTGCATCAATAAAAGCACGCCAGCGGTCAGTAATAGTAACGTTACGACCGTGAAGAAAATGCTGTTCATGGGTAGGCTCCATTTTTTTTGATTTTAAAATTGCCTCATGATATTGTCAACGAATCTCACCCTTTTTCCAACCCCACCCTTTTGAAATTAAAGGAAATTAAAATGCTGCCCGACAATCTTGTCCCGGCAAAGTACCACATTACGCCTGTGGAACAGCCTTCGACGGAAGCAGATAAAGAGGCGAATTTCACTCAAGGAAAAAGAAAACTCTCCGACTATGAAGCCGATATATTAATTGGTGTTTCACGCACCGGCAAATCCCGTAATATGGTGCTGGAAGAGCACGATCGCCATTTAAAAGAACGGTTATTTCGTGCCATCAAGATTGAAACCTTAGTTCATCTGCTAAATGATTTACAGGCCGAAGGGGAAATAGATGCCCAGGCTCTAAGTCAAATAATGGCCGAGAAAACACAGCAAATAAATGAAGCTGGCAATGAAATTTGGCTTAACTTAATTACGCGTGAAAAAAACAATCCCATTTTTTATAACCTGGGGGATGATTAACGTGAATGATGATAGCGGTAATAACGTTTATTTGACTTTAGATGATAAGAAAAGCGATGAATTTATCTTAAAGCAGAATCTCGACGCCCTGAAAAAGATAAAAAATGACGAGATGACGCGAATAACGCAGGACTTGGTTTCGATTCCGGCCACGCTGGTGCGCCTGAAATGGCAGAACCGTCGGGAAATTTATGCCTTGCAGGCCAAAGAGGAGATTTACGGCGCGGTGATGAACGCTATTATTGAGCTGCGCCCTGAGCTTAAAGAGAAGATCCTTGGGCGACTGGAGACGAACTATCAGTACCTGCTGGCACGCGAGACAGCCACCCTGCGCCTGACCCGTAAACTCTCGGAAGGCAACTATCGCACATCAAACGTCACCTGCGTGGCGCTCGATGAAGAGGCGTCAACAACATCTTCTAACTGCTGACAACGTGGTTCGCCCGGCGGCGCTAGCCTGAGATTGTAGGCCGGGTAAGGCGAAGCCGCCACCCGGCACGGAAGGCGGCTTCGCCTTCGTTTTACTTCGCGGCCGCTTTCTCTTCGCCGACCAGGCCAATCTTCAGGTATCCCGCCTGATGCAGCGTGTCCATTACCTTCATCATGGTTTCATAATCGACGGTTTTATCCGCGCGGAAGAAGACGGTGGTGTCTTTCTTGCCGCCGGTCAGCTGGTCCAGCGCCGGAATAACCGAGGCATCCGTCACCGGATCGTTGCCCAGGAACATGGACTTATCGGCCTTCACGGACAGGTAGACAGGCTTTTCCGGACGCGGCTGCGGCTGGCTGGAGGACGCAGGCAGATTCACCTTCACGTCCACCGTCGCCAGCGGCGCGGCAACCATAAAGATAATCAGCAGAACCAGCATGACGTCGATAAACGGCGTCACGTTGATCTCATGCATTTCACCGTTATCGTCCAGATTTTCATTAAGACGCATTGCCATAC
The DNA here is from genome assembly GCF_014982425.1 of Enterobacter cloacae complex sp. I1M. Taxonomy (NCBI): domain Bacteria; kingdom Pseudomonadati; phylum Pseudomonadota; class Gammaproteobacteria; order Enterobacterales; family Enterobacteriaceae; genus Enterobacter; species Enterobacter cloacae complex sp. I1M. The sequence continues at coordinate 105,664 of NZ_JADCLG010000014.1, forward strand.
AATCAACCTACGCGCAGTTTGGACGCCGCATGCACCGGTTTAACGGCGCTGGCGTTCAGGTCCAGATCGCGGCTTTGCAGCAGCAGAACCTGCGCGGCAACGTCACCCAGTGTGGCTTTGTAACTGCCAATCATGCGCGCGAAGATGTTATAGATAACTACCGCAGGGATAGCGGCAACCAGACCGATAGCCGTTGCCAGCAGCGCTTCTGCGATACCCGGCGCGACGACCGCAAGGTTAGTGGTCTGCGTCTGGGCGATACCGATAAAGCTATTCATGATGCCCCAGACGGTACCGAACAGGCCGACGAACGGGGAGATAGCGCCGATAGTCGCCAGGTAGCCGTTACCGCGGCCCATATGACGACCCACGGCCGCAACGCGACGCTCCAGACGGAAGCCGGTACGCTCTTTAATGCCTTCGTTATCTTCACTGCCTGCGGAGAGTTCCAGCTCGTTCTGCGCTTCGTTCACTAACAGGGTAGTCAGGCTTTTCGCATGGAAGGATGAGGTGATATCAGAAGCCTGATCCAGAGAGCGGGCTTCCGCCAGCTGCTTCTGCTCACGCTTGAGGCGGCGTTTTTGTGAAAGAAGTTCGGCGCTCTTGCTGAAGAAGATAGCCCAGGTGATCACGGACGCCAGAATCAGGCCGATCATCACAACCTTAACGACGATGTCAGCATGTTGATACATGCCCCAAACGGAGAGATCCGTCTGCATCAAATTATTACCCACTCTGTATCTCCAGGACGCAAATCACACAATCTGAACGTAATAATATCAAAACGTCGTCGAATTGATAGTAGTTCTCATTAGTATTTACATAGTGCCGTAATTTTCGCTCACTTTCCTTGCGCTTACGCAGTAAAAATTTCTTATGCGAATATTTGATAATATTTTCTGCTTATTCGATAAGCATCCGGATGCACATTCTGACAATCGTGGTAGTCTGGACGTCCAGACGTATAAAAATAGGGTTAGCGAACATGACTAAAAAGCAGCTTGAGACCACGCTGGTGCAGGCAGGACGCAGTAAAAAATACACCCAGGGCTCGGTCAACAGCGTGATCCAGCGAGCCTCCTCGCTGGTGTTTGATACCGTCGAAGATAAAAAAATCGCCACGCGTAATCGCGCGAAGGGCGGGCTGTTTTACGGTCGCCGTGGCACGTTAACCCATTTCTCGTTGCAGGAAGCCATGTGCGAACTGGAGGGCGGCGCGGGCTGCGCGCTGTTCCCGTGCGGTGCTGCGGCGGTCGCCAATACCATTCTGGCGTTTGTTGAACAGGGTGACCACATCCTGATGACCAATACCGCCTACGAGCCAAGCCAGGACTTCTGCACCAAAATACTCAGCAAGCTCGGCGTCACCACCAGCTGGTTCGATCCGCTGATTGGGGCCGGTATTGCCGGGCTTATTCAGCCCAACACGCGCGTTGTGTTCCTGGAATCTCCCGGCTCCATCACCATGGAAGTGCATGATGTCCCGGCCATCGTGAAGGCGGTGCGCAGCATAGCGCCGGAAGCGATCATCATGATCGACAACACCTGGGCGGCAGGTGTGCTGTTTAAAGCCCTGGAATTTGACATCGATATCTCCATTCAGGCGGCGACCAAATACCTGATTGGCCACTCAGACGGCATGATCGGTACGGCGGTATCTAATGCCCGCTGCTGGGAGCAATTGCGTGAAAACGCCTACCTGATGGGCCAGATGGTGGATGCCGATACCGCCTACATGACCAGCCGGGGCATCCGTACGCTCGGCGTGCGTCTGCGTCAGCATCACGAAAGCAGCCTGCAAATTGCTCAGTGGCTGGCGCTGCATCCGCAGGTGGAGCGCGTTAACCATCCGGCGCTGCCGGGCAGCAAGGGCCACGAATACTGGCAACGTGACTTTACGGGCAGCAGCGGGTTGTTCTCATTTGTTCTTAAGAAGCGCCTGAATGACGCCGAGCTGGCAAGCTATCTGGATAACTTTACCCTCTTCAGCATGGCCTATTCATGGGGTGGGTTTGAATCGTTGATCCTGCCCAATCAGCCGGAGCAGATTGCGGCCCTGCGCCCGGGCGGCGAGGTGGACTTCGAGGGGACCTTAATCCGCCTGCATATCGGGCTGGAAAATGTGGACGATTTAATTGCGGATTTATCGGCAGGATTTGAGCGCATCGTGTAAAGTGCTGGCTGACATGTACTCCCTGGACGCTATTCTGAACACCGCAAGCAGAAAAGTCTGTATGAGATGCGCCTGCGATCAACCCCGACAGGCAAAATTGGGAGTACAATAGCGTTATATCTGCTGTTCCACAGGAAAGTCCATGGCTGTTATTCAAAATATCATCACGGCGCTCTGGCAACACGATTTTGCCGCGCTGGCGGACCCACATGTCGTCGGGATTGTCTATTTCGTGATGTTCGCGACGCTGTTTCTGGAAAATGGATTACTGCCAGCCTCATTTTTACCCGGTGACAGCCTGCTCCTGCTCGCAGGGGCGTTAATCGGCAAGGGCGTGATGGACTTCGCACCGACAATGGTGATCCTCACCTCTGCGGCCAGTCTCGGCTGTTGGCTGAGCTACCTGCAAGGGCGCTGGCTTGGAAACACCCGCGTGGTGAAAGGCTGGCTGGCGCAGCTGCCGCATAAATATCATCAGCGCGCGACCTGCATGTTTGACCGTCACGGCCTGCTGGCGTTGCTTGCCGGGCGTTTTCTGGCGTTCGTTCGCACCCTGTTGCCTACCATGGCGGGTATTTCAGGCCTCTCTAACCGCCGCTTCCAGTTCTTCAACTGGCTGAGCGCCCTGCTCTGGGTGGGCGTGGTTACCACGCTCGGCTACGCGCTGAATATGATCCCCTTTGTTAAGCGCCATGAAGACCAGGTGATGACCTTCCTGATGATCCTGCCGATTTTCCTGCTGGTTGCAGGGCTGGTGGGTACCATTGCGGTGGTGATCAAGAAAAAGTATTGCAGCGCATAAATAAAAGCCGGGTGGCGCTACCGCTTACCCGGCCTCCGTTTCCCCTCACGCTCCCTGCATGGTTCTGATACGTGACGCATCTTCCCCCGGCGTGACGCCGAAGTAACGCTTAAACTCCCGACTAAACTGCGACGCGCTTTCATACCCGACCCGCATCGCCGCGGCGCTGGCCTTCATGCCATCGTGGATCATCAGCATCCGCGCCTTATGCAGACGGTAGGTTTTGAGGTACTGCAACGGCGACGTGCTGGTGACGGATTTAAAGTTATGGTGAAACGCCGAGACGCTCATATTGGCTTCCGCCGCCAGCTGATCAACGCTGAGGTTTTCCGTGTACTGGCTCTCGATGCGCTTCAGCACGCGGCTAATCAGGCTGAAGTGCGTTTGCCGGCTTACCAGCGCCAGCAGCGCCCCGCCGCCCGGTCCCAGCAGCACATGGTAAAGAATTTCGCGGATAATCTGCTTTCCGAGAATACGCGCATCCAGAGGCCTTTCCATCACGTCTAACAGGCGTTCAATCGCGCAGAGAATTTCCTCCGATAAGGTCGCGGAGTTGATACCGCTTGCCGCCATCGACGGCCGGAAAAGTTCGTCCTCCCCAATCTCCATCAGCAACTCCTGCAACTGGAGAATGTCGACGTTGACGCGGATCCCGGCCAGCGGTACCTCCTCTGTCGCGAAAGTTTCACATTCGAAGGGTAAAGGTACAGTCAGAAGCAGATATTCATTGGTGTCGTAACGGAACACGCGCTCATTGATATAGCCAATCTTATGGCCAGAAAAGAGAAACACGATGCCGGGCTGATACATCACCGGGGTGCGCGTTCCGGGCTGGGTACCGTAGAGCAATCGGATATCCGGCAACAGCTCAGCCGAATCATTTCCGTTATCTATCAGTCTTTTAATCTGCGACGTTAGCTGGCGGCAGATGGCATCACGGTTCATTTTCAGTTACTCCGGGTACGGTTTCCGACGCTAACAGTGTGCGCATTTTCTTACCGTTTCTCCAGAGCGCTGTAGAAATGGGCAAGACATCGGCAGGAATGTGCATTGAGAGGATAGCGCCTGCCCGCCACAATGTGCAGCATCAGGTTGCCTTCTGCGCCACCACGATTTTTTACCCACTACAGGGAACAAGCCATGAACAACTTTAATCTTCACACCCCAACCCGCATTCTGTTTGGTAAAGACGCTATCGCTGACCTGCGCGCGCAAATCCCGACGGACGCCCGCGTCCTGATTACCTACGGCGGCGGCAGCGTGAAAAAAACCGGCGTACTGGATCAGGTTTACAGCGCTCTGGAAGGGCTGGACGTACGCGAGTTCGGCGGTATCGAGCCTAACCCGTCTTATGAAACGCTGATGAACGCGGTAAAAATCGCCCGTGAGGAGCAGATCACTTTCCTGCTGGCGGTGGGCGGCGGTTCCGTGCTGGACGGCACCAAATTCATCGCGGCGGCAGCGCATTACGCTGACGGCATCGACCCGTGGCATATTCTGGAAACGGGCGGCAGCGACATCAGCAGTGCGATCCCGATGGGCTCCGTGCTGACGCTGCCGGCCACCGGCTCTGAGTCCAACAAAGGCGCGGTCATCTCCCGTAAAACCACCGGTGACAAGCAGGCCTTTATGAACGAACACGTTCAGCCCGTGTTCGCGATCCTCGATCCGGTTTACACCTATACCCTGCCTGCGCGTCAGGTGGCGAACGGCGTGGTCGACGCCTTTGTTCACACCGTTGAGCAGTACGTCACTTACCCGGTGAACGCCAAAATTCAGGATCGTTTCGCGGAAGGCATTCTGCTGACGCTGATTGAAGAAGGTCCGAAAGCGCTGAAAGAGCCTGAAAACTATGACGTGCGTGCTAACGTTATGTGGGCTGCAACACAGGCACTGAATGGCCTTATCGGTGCAGGCGTGCCACAGGACTGGGCTACCCATATGCTCGGCCACGAGCTGACGGCGATGCACGGCCTGGATCACGCCCAGACGCTGGCGGTGGTTCTGCCTGCGCTGTGGAATGAAAAACGTGACGCTAAACGCGCCAAACTGCTCCAGTACGCCGAACGCGTGTGGAACATCACCGAGGGTTCCGACGATGCGCGTATTGATGCCGCAATTGAAGCCACCCGTCACTTCTTTGAAAGCCTGGGCGTGCCAACGCGTCTCTCTGACTACGGCCTGGACGGCAGCTCCATCCCTGCCCTGCTGGCGAAGCTGGAAGCACACGGTATGACGCAGATCGGCGAGCACGGCGACATCACCCTGGACGTCAGCCGTCGTATTTACGAAGCGGCACGCTAAGCGTTTTTAGGATCCTGACTTTCGTTTTTTGACATTTCGTCCAGACTTAATGCACATCACATCGTCGGAGGTTCCCTCCGGCGATGAGCACCTGAAGGAGGAAAAATGGCAAACCAAACCGTAATCAAGCTACAGGACGGCAACGTGATGCCCCAGCTGGGGCTAGGTGTATGGAAAGCCGGTAACGACGAGGTCGTCTCCGCCATTCATAAAGCCCTGGAAGTCGGCTATCGGTCCATTGATACCGCCGCCGCCTATAAAAACGAGGACGGCGTGGGGACCGCGCTTGCCAGCGCTGGCATTCCCCGCGATGAGTTATTCATCACCACCAAGCTGTGGAACGACGATCAAAAGCGTCCACGCGAAGCGTTACAGGAGAGCCTGGAGAAACTCCAGCTCGATTTCGTCGATCTTTATCTCATGCACTGGCCGGTACCGGCTATCGACCATTACGTTGATGCCTGGAAAGGGATGATTGAGCTGCAAAAAGAGGGGCTGATAAAAAGCATCGGCGTCTGTAATTTTCAGGTTCATCACCTGCAACGCCTGATTGATGAAACGGGCGTCGCGCCGGTGATTAACCAGATTGAGCTACACCCGCTGATGCAGCAGCGCCAGCTTCATTCGTGGAACGCCACGCACAAGATCCAGACCGAATCCTGGAGCCCGCTGGCTCAGGGCGGCGAAGGGGTGTTTGACCAGAAAATCATTCGTGAACTGGCGGATAAGTACGGCAAAACGCCGGCGCAGATCGTCATTCGCTGGCATTTGGATAGCGGTCTGGTGGTGATCCCGAAATCGGTCACGCCATCGCGTATCGCCGAGAACTTCGACGTCTGGGATTTCCGCCTGGATAAAGACGAGCTGGGTGAGATTGCGAAGCTGGATCAGGGCAAGCGGCTTGGGCCGGACCCGGATCAGTTCGGCGGGTAGTTTCCCCTCACCCTAACCCTCTCCCACAGGGAGAGGGAATGCTTTCCACCCTCTCCCTGTGGGAGAGGGCCGGGGTGAGGGCATCATCGTTATCCGATCTTACGTTTTCCCGTTTTTTTCGTCCCCGAAGCCCCACCGTTCGAACGCTGATGCACAATTGGCGTGTGCTTGGTCAGCGCCGGGCGCGTATTGCGGTTCTGGCGGCGCGCTTCGCGCATCTCTTCCAGCGTTGGCGCAGGCACCAGGCAATCACGACGCGAGCCGATCAGGTGCTTTTTCCCCATCTCTTCCAGCGCCTGACGGATCAGCGGCCAGTTTTTCGGGTCGTGATAGCGCAGCAGCGCTTTGTGCAGACGGCGCTGTTTATCCCCTTTCGGCACCACCACGTCTTCGCTCTTATAACCAATCTTACTTAGCGGGTTTTTGCCGGTGTAATACATGGTCGTCGAGTTAGCGAGCGGCGACGGGTAGAAGTTCTGCACCTGATCCAGACGGAATCGACGCTGCTTCAGCCACAGCGCCAGGTTCACCATGTCTTCATCACGGGTGCCGGGGTGCGCGGAGATGAAGTATGGGATCAGATACTGCTCTTTCCCCGCCTGTTTTGAAAAGGTATCAAACAGCTGTTTAAAGCGGTCATAGCTGCCCATGCCTGGCTTCATCATTTTGGACAGCGGGCCTTCTTCGGTGTGCTCCGGGGCGATCTTCAGATAACCGCCAACGTGGTGCGTCGCCAGCTCTTTGATGTAGCGCGGATCTTCCACCGCAATGTCATAACGCACGCCGGAGGCGATCAGGATCTTCTTGATGCCTTTCAGGTCACGGGCGCGACGGTAAAGGTTGATCGTCGGCTCGTGGTTGGTGTCCATATGCTCGCAAATGCTCGGATAGACGCAGGAGAGACGACGACAGGTCTGCTCAGCGCGCGGCGATTTGCAGCGCAGCATGTACATGTTAGCCGTTGGACCACCCAAATCGGAGATTACGCCGGTAAAGCCCGGGACCGTGTCGCGAATCGCTTCGATCTCGTTAACAATCGACTCTTCGGAACGGCTCTGAATAATACGACCTTCGTGTTCGGTGATCGAACAGAAGGAGCACCCGCCGAAGCAGCCGCGCATGATGTTGACCGAGAAGCGGATCATCTCGTACGCCGGAATACGGCTGTTGCCATATGACGGATGCGGCACACGCTTGTACGGCAGGGCAAAAACGCTGTCCATCTCTTCGGTAGAGAGCGGGATCGCCGGCGGGTTAACCCAGATATAACGCTCGCCGTGCTTTTGCATCAACGCGCGGGCACAGCCCGGGTTGGTTTCATGGTGCAGAATACGGGAGGCGTGTGCGTAGAGCACCTTGTCAGCTTTGACCTTCTCATATGACGGCAGCAGCACATAGGTCTTTTCCCACGGCTTCGGACGCGGCGGCTGCACCACCACGGCCTTTGCTTCCGCTTTCTTCGGCTCAACTGGTTTGTTATCCGCGCACGGCAGATCGTCACCGTACGGATGCGGGATAGGGTCGATTTTGCCCGGCATATCGATAATGCGGGAATCCACCCCGCTCCAGCCCGGCAGCGCCTCTTTCACCATGATCGCGGTGTTGCGCACGTCGCGGATCTCGCTGACCGCTTCACCCTGCGCCAGGCGATGCGCCACTTCCACCAGCGGACGCTCGCCGTTGCCGAAGATCAGCATGTCGGCTTTCGAATCCACCAGCACCGAACGGCGCACGGTGTCAGACCAGTAGTCGTAGTGCGCGGTGCGGCGCAGGCTCGCCTCGATGCCGCCCAGGATCACCGGCACGTCTTTCCATGCTTCTTTGCATCGCTGGGTGTAGACGAGGGTCGCGCGATCGGGACGTTTACCCGCCACGTTATCTGCCGTATAAGCGTCGTCATGGCGCAGCTTACGGTCCGCGGTATAGCGGTTGATCATCGAGTCCATGTTGCCCGCGGTCACGCCAAAGAACAGGTTAGGTTTACCCAGACGCATAAAGTCGTCTTTGCTGTTCCAGTCAGGCTGAGAAATAATCCCCACGCGGAAACCCTGAGCTTCCAGCATACGGCCGCAGATCGCCATGCCAAAGCTCGGGTGATCGACATACGCATCACCCGTCACCAGAATGATATCGCAGCTGTCCCAGCCCAGTTGATCCATCTCTTCCCGGGACATCGGCAGGAACGGCGCCGGTCCAAAGCAGGCTGCCCAGTACTGGGGCCAGGAGAAGAGGTCGCGATCCGGCTGGATCAGGGAAATTGCGCTCATAATGCTTCCGAAGAAAAAATAGACAAAAGGAGCGGGATTATACGCTGGTTTATCGGGGGAAATGAAGGGGTATTTATTGCCCGGTGACGCTACGCTTACCGGGCCTACGGGCCTGTAGGTCGGGTAAGGCGAAGCCGCCACCCGACTCGTTTTACGGTGCCGGATTCACCAGCATCTGCCCTACCGACCCCCTGTCCATCATCTCCAGCGTCTGGCTGTGGAACAGGAACGGGAAGTGCGGCCATGACGGCTGTCCATAGTAGACGAGCAGTTCTACCTGCCCATCCACCCAGACGGTGTCTTTCCAGCCCCTGTCTTCCGGGAACGGCATCGCCCCGTTGACGTTGCGGATCAGGAATGACACCCCTTCAATATGGAACGACTGCGGCATCTCCGAGCGGACGGTCCAGCGCTCCCAGGTTCCCTGCTGGGCGGTGATATCAATACGGTTTACGTCCCACAGCGCGCCGTTGATGCCCGGATCGTCGCCAAGGCTGATATCGCGACTGCGTACTGCAGGGCCGGTCACAATTTCCTGCGGCAGCAGGCGCATCGGCAGACTGTCGGTCACCAGCGGCAACAGGCCGGTCGGGCGCAGCGTCAGCACCAGCGTGGAGACCAGAACGCTCGACGGTTCAAAGAAGCCGCGTATGCGGTCAACAATGCTTGCCGCTTCGCCGCAGGTCACGGACACTTCATCCCCGTTGGTCATATCCACGAGGATTTCACGACGTTCGCCCGGCGCAAGCGCCAGCTGTTTCACCGACACCGGCGCAGGTAATAACCCCTGATCGCCTGAAATCACATGCAGGGCACGGCCGTCGCTCATTTGCAGCAGGTAGCGGCGCGAGTTAGAGGCATTCAACAGACGCAGGCGCACCCAGCCACGAGACACTTCGACATACGGGCTTTGCGCGCCGTTAACCAGCAGCGTATCGCCCACAAAGCCACCGCTGCCCGGCTCGCTGTACTCCGGCGTACCGAAATTATCCAGACGCTTGTCCTGAATAATGATCGGGAAATCATCAACACCGTAGTGATTCGGGATCGGCAGCGTTTTACTGACCTCATCTTCAATCAGCCACATCCCGGCCAGGCCGTTATAGACCTGCTGGGCGGTGCGGTTCGGGGTGTTGGCGTGATACCACAATGTCGCCGCGCTCTGACGAATCGGGAGGACGGGCGCCCAGTCGGCATTCGGCGACATCATGCGCGCCGCGCCGCCCATCAGCGGCCCCGGCACCTGCAACCCACTGACGGTCATTGCGACATTTTCCGTCGTCCGGTTACTGTAGATGAGCTTGACGTCATCCCCATTCCACACGCGAATGGTCGGCCCGAGGTAGCGTCCGTTAATGCCCCATACCTGCGCGCGCGTTCCCTGGGTAAAGGACCAGTGGCTACGCTGAAGCGTGAGGAATAGCGGCTGTCCGCGACGGGATTCAATCAACGGCGGAATAGGCAGCGGCTGTTGCTGCCCGGCGGCGCTGGCTGTCCGCGGCATCGCACCCGCACAAAGGGCGATACCCGAAGCCTGAATAAACTGACGCCGACTGAGTGACATATAAGCTCCATCTGAAACGACTAACAACGCGGGAATTCGTTTTCCCTTGAACGAAACCGGGTTAAATCTTACCGGCGGCTTCTCGCTCTGCAACTTCTTTATCGAGCTGTGCAATGTGCTGAGCCATCAGCTCGCGGCAGTGCGTGGCCAGCTCGCGCACCTGGTCTTTACCGTATTTGGAGGTATCCACCGGCGGTAGCATTTCGACAATGACCAGTCCGTTTTTCAGACGGTTAAGATTAATCTTATTCGATGTATTGGAAACGCACACGGGAATAATTGGAACGCCTGCCGCAATTGCAGCATGAAACGCGCCGGTCTTGAACGGCAGCAGGCCGCGACCGCGGCTGCGCGTCCCTTCCGGGAACATCCAGATTGAGATCCGGCGCTTTTTAAACTGATCCACCACTTCCGCAATGGTGCCATGCGCTTTCGCACGGTTGTTGCGGTCAATCAGCAAGTTACCGGTGAGCCAGTACAGTTGGCCGAAAAGCGGGATCCACAGCAGGCTCTTTTTCCCGACGGTTACGGTCGGCGGAATAACAATATTTGAGGCCGTCACCATATCGTAGTTGTTTTGATGGTTAGCGATATAGATGGCGTTACCGAAATTCTCCGCCCCTTCAGGCAGACGCTTTTCAACCTTCAGGCCGAACAATGGCGCAAGGCGACCAAACATGTGCCCGAACGTCGCGACATGTTTTGGGTTACGCGGGCTGAACAGGCAATAAATCGATCCGAAAATACAGACCAGAATGCAGTAAATAACGGTAAGAATAAGACGAACAATGTATAGCATAGCGACCTCTGAAGCCCTGACAGCTGACAATTATACTTCACCTGTGGCCAGGTAAGGACTTTATTACGAGCGCGTATTGTTAATCGCAACGCACGAATTAACAACGTTTTTACGGGAAATTTTATGGTAATCCCCCTCCGGAAAGAGGGGGGATGAAACAGGTTACTCTTCGCTGTCGTCCGCTTTGCTGCGCGCCGGCGAGTCGATCTCCACGCGGTCGATGCGCTGCAGGCCACGCATCAGTGAGCCGCGACGTCCGCGCTCGCCAACCACCTTCTGCAACTCTTCCGGACGCAGTTTGATCTTACGTTTGCCGACATGAATGGTCAGCGTGCTCTGCGGCGGCAGCAGGAAGAGATGCGCCAGGCTATCTTCGCCTTTTGCCGCTTCCGCTGACGGGATACTGATGATCTTGTTGCCCTTCCCTTTCGACAGCTCCGGCAGATCGCTGACCGGGAACATCAGCATGCGTCCGGCAGCGGTGATCGCCAGCAGCATATCGCTTTCGTTCTCGATGATCAGCGGCGGCATGACGTGGGCGTTATCCGGCAGGCTGATCAGCGCTTTACCGGCGCGGTTACGCGACACCAGATCGTTAAAGGTGCAGATAAAGCCGTAGCCAGCATCAGACGCCATCAGCAGTTTTTGATCGTCGGCTTCCATCAGCATATGGTCAACCGTGGCGCCCGGCGGCAGCGTCAGCTTGCCGGTCAGCGGTTCGCCCTGCCCGCGCGCGGACGGCAGCGTGATCGGATCAATGGCGTAGCTGCGGCCCGTGGAGTCGATAAACGCCACCGGCTGGTTGCTCTTGCCCTTCACCGCCGCCTTGAAGCTGTCACCGGACTTGTAGCTCAGACCCGGCGCGTCGATATCGTGGCCTTTGGCGCTACGCACCCAGCCGCTCTGGGAAAGCACGATGGTCACCGGCTCGGACGGCAGCATGTCGTGCTCGTTCATCGCCTTCGCTTCTTCGCGCTCATGCAGCGGAGAACGACGGTCGTCGCCAAAGGCGTCGGCATCGGCCTGCAACTCTTTCTTCAGCAGGGTGTTCATCTTGCGCTCGGACGCCAGAATCGCCTGAAGCTGATCGCGCTCTTTTTCCAGCTCGTTCTGCTCGCCGCGGATCTTCATCTCTTCCAGCTTAGCGAGATGGCGCAGCTTCAGTTCGAGGATCGCTTCAGCCTGGGTTTCGCTGATGCCAAAGCGCGACATCAGGGCAGGCTTAGGTTCGTCCTCGGTACGAATGATCTCAATCACTTCGTCAATGTTGAGGAACGCCACCAGCAAACCTTCGAGGATATGCAGGCGCTTAAGCACTTTCTCCAGGCGATGGTTCAGACGGCGGCGCACCGTATCGCGGCGGAAGGCCAGCCATTCGGTGAGGATCTCCAGCAGGTTTTTCACCGCCGGACGACCGTCCAGACCAATCATGTTCAGGTTGATGCGGTAGCTTTTTTCCAGATCGGTAGTGGCGAACAGGTGGTTCATCACCTGCTCCATATCCACGCGGTTAGAGCGCGGCACGATCACCAGACGGGTCGGGTTTTCGTGGTCCGATTCGTCGCGCAGGTCGTCCACCATCGGCAGCTTTTTATTGCGCATCTGGGAGGCAATCTGCTCCAGCACCTTCGCGCCGGAGACCTGGTGCGGCAGCGCGGTGATCACCACGGCGCCATCCTCTTTGGTCCATACCGCGCGCATGCGCACGGAGCCGCGGCCGTTCTGGTAGATTTTACGGATTTCCGCACGCGAGGTGATGATCTCGGCTTCGGTCGGATAGTCCGGCCCCTGCACGATATCCAGCAGATCGTCCAGCGAGGTTTTTGGCTGCTCAATCAGGGTGATGGCGGCTTTCGCCACTTCACGCAGGTTGTGCGGCGGAATGTCCGTCGCCATGCCCACGGCGATACCGGTCGTGCCGTTCAGCAGGATGTTCGGCAGACGCGCAGGCAGCATTTTCGGCTCCTGCATCGTACCGTCGAAGTTTGGCACCCAGTCGACCGTACCCTGCCCCAGCTCGCCCAACAGCACTTCGGCATATTTAGACAGACGGGATTCGGTATAACGCATTGCCGCGAAGGATTTCGGATCGTCCGGCGCCCCCCAGTTCCCCTGGCCATCCACCAGCGGATAGCGGTAAGAGAACGGCTGGGCCATCAGCACCATCGCTTCATAGCAGGCGCTGTCACCGTGCGGATGGTATTTCCCCAGCACGTCGCCGACGGTACGGGCGGATTTCTTGAACTTGGCGGTCGCATTCAGCCCCAGTTCGGACATCGCATAGACGATGCGGCGCTGAACGGGCTTCAGGCCATCCCCGATAAACGGCAACGCCCTGTCCATGATGACGTACATGGAGTAGTTCAGGTAGGCGTTTTCCGTGAATTCATGTAGCGCGAGGCGCTCTGCCATATCGCTCATTACGTGTGATTCCTCAACTCAGAAACCGATGGGTTTCAGGCAATATTGCCGCAGATACTACCTCATCTGGCGAGTTGAGTCACAAAGAAAAAGGGCCGCTCATGCGGCCCTTTCCGGGTTATTTGTTCAGCTTGATAACCTGCTTCACGTCGATTTCAAACTCGTTCCAGTCTTTATCGATTTTACCCTGCAGTTCGACTTTATCCTGTGGCGTCACCGTCACGCCGTTCCAGCGCTTGTGGTCGATCTCAACCACCACCGTGCCGCTTTCATCGCGGAAGGTGTAACGGTCATCGGACAGGCGCTCGGTAATATTACCGCGCAGCTTCACCCAGCTGTCGTCCTTCATATCTTTGACTTTAGCCGCGGTAGTGAGGTTGGCGTTATTATCGACAAAGCCACCCTGCTGGGTTTGCGTCTGGGTCTGTGTCGCAGATGGGCCAGAGAAGCCACCCTGTGCAGCAAAAACAGGGGCAGTGGTCATCATCATGATGGCAGCAATTGCAGCGTATTTTTTCATCTTAATCTCTCCCTTTAATGTCGTTTCACAATCCATTAAACAGGGTAAACCTTAACAACTTCTTAAGGGGAAAATTTATTTATTTTTACTGTACAGCAGGCGCTTGCAGAAGGTTTACTGACGGCATCAAGGAGGAAATATGCGCATTTTACTGGTAGAAGACGACAAGCTCATCGGCGATGGCATCAAAGCGGGCTTAAGCAAAATGGGCTTTAACGTGGACTGGTTTACCGACGGTAAAACCGGGCGGGCGGCCCTGTACACCGCGCCGTACGATGCCGTGGTGCTGGACCTGACGCTGCCGGAAATCGACGGGCTTGAGATCCTGCGCGCCTGGCGCGAAAGCGGTAAGAGCGAACCGGTGCTGATCCTCACCGCGCGGGATGCGCTGAATCAGCGCGTCGAAGGGTTACGCCTGGGGGCGGATGATTACCTGTGTAAGCCGTTCGCGCTGATTGAAGTGGCAGCCCGCCTCGAAGCGCTGGTGCGCCGCAGCCACGGGCAGGCGCGCAGCGAGCTGCGTCACGGCAAGGTCACGCTCGATCCGGCAAGTCTTGTCGCCACGCTGGAGGGCGAAACGCTGGTGCTCAAACCCAAAGAGTTCGCCCTGCTGGAACTGCTGATGCGCAACGCGGGCCGCGTGCTGCCGCGCAAGGCCATCGAAGAGAAACTCTACAACTGGGATGATGACGTCTCCAGCAACGCCGTCGAAGTCCACGTTCATCATTTACGCCGCAAGCTCGGCAGCGAATTTATCCGCACCGTGCACGGCATCGGTTATACCCTGGGTGACGCATGAAACTGACCCAACGCCTGAGCCTGAAGCTGCGCCTGACGCTCCTCTTTTTGCTGCTGTCCCTGGCGGCCTGGTTTGCCGCAAGCGTGGTGGCCTGGCACCAGACGACCGACAAGCTCGATAAGCTGTTCGATACCCAGCAGATGCTGTTTGCCAAACGGCTGCTGACGATGGACGTGGACGAACTCCGCGCCCCGGAACGCATGCGCGAGGTGCCGAAAAAAGCCAAACACGGCCATCTTGATGACGATGCGCTGGCCTTCGCAATCTTCACCGCAGACGGCAGCATGGTGCTTAACGACGGTGAGAACGGGCGCGACATACCTTATCACTACCGCCGGGACGGATTTGATGACGGTAGGTTGCAGGATGACAACGACGAATGGCGTTTCCTGTGGCTGACCTCCCCGGACGGGAAATACCGCGTGGTGGTTGGCCAGGAGTGGGAGTACCGACAGGATATGGCGCTGGATGTGGTCAGCTCACAGCTGACGCCGTGGCTGGTGGCGCTGCCCGTAATGCTGCTGTTGCTGATTGTCCTGCTGAGCCGGGAACTGAAACCGCTGAAAAACCTGGCGCAGACCCTGCGTTCACGCTCGCCGGATGCGACCGATACGCTGCCCACCCACGGCGTGCCGACGGAGGTTCGCCCGCTGCTTGATGCGCTTAACCATCTTTTCGCCCGTACGCAGGAGATGATGGCCCGCGAGCGCCGCTTCACCTCGGATGCCGCTCATGAGTTGCGCAGCCCGCTTGCCGCGCTGAAGGTGCAAACCGACGTGGCGCAGCTTTCCCTTGACGATCCCGAGGCGCAGTCTAAAGCGCTGGGGCAATTGCATGCGGGCATCGACCGCGCCTCCCGGCTGGTGGATCAGCTTCTCACCCTGTCGCGCCTGGATTCACTGGATAATCTTGATGACGTCGAACCCGTGATGATGGCCGATTTGCTGCAATCCGCGGTGCTGGATATCTGGCATCCGGCGCAGCAGGCGGGCATTGATATTCGGCTCAACGTCAACGCGCCCGAGGTGATGCGTCACGGACAGCCGCTATTGCTGAGCCTGCTGGCGCGTAACCTGCTGGACAACGCCGTTCGTTACAGCCCGCGCGGCAGCGTGGTGGACGTGACGCTGAACACCCAAAGCTTTACCGTGCGCGACAACGGCCCGGGCATTTCAACCGATGCGCTGGCGCGTCTCGGCGAGCGCTTTTATCGTCCACCGGGCCAGGACGCCACCGGCAGCGGTCTGGGGTTGTCTATCGTGAAGCGCATCGCGGCGTTACACGGGATGCGCGTCTCGCTGGGCAATGCGCCTGAAGGGGGCTTTGAGGTGACCGTCAGCTGGTAGCCATTATTGCGCTGAGCGCAAAAGACTTTGCACATTTTGCTTATTTTTCCGCTCCGTCCTCGCGCGTAGAATACCTGGCATACTCTCAGCATCGAGGACAAATAATGAGCAACATTCTGATTATCAACGGCGCGAAAGAATTTGCGCACTCTAAAGGCCAGCTCAATGACACCCTGACCGAGGTCGCGGATGGTTTCCTGCGCGACGCCGGACATGATG
This sequence comes from Enterobacter cloacae complex sp. I1M, assembly GCF_014982425.1. Classification (NCBI taxonomy): domain Bacteria; kingdom Pseudomonadati; phylum Pseudomonadota; class Gammaproteobacteria; order Enterobacterales; family Enterobacteriaceae; genus Enterobacter; species Enterobacter cloacae complex sp. I1M. The sequence goes on from NZ_JADCLG010000014.1 coordinate 121,811, forward strand.
TTAAGGTTGTGCGCGCGGACAGCGATTACGACGTGAAGGCCGAAGTGCAGAACTTCCTGTGGGCCGACGTGGTTATCTGGCAGATGCCGGGCTGGTGGATGGGCGCACCGTGGACCGTGAAAAAATACATGGACGATGTGTTTACCGAAGGTCACGGTTCGCTGTATGCCAGCGACGGCCGCACCCGCTCAGACGCGTCTAAAAAATACGGTTCCGGCGGCCTGTTGCAGGGCAAGAAATACATGCTCTCCCTGACCTGGAATGCCCCGCTTGAAGCGTTCACCGAGCAAGATCAGTTCTTTGAAGGCGTAGGCGTAGACGGCGCGTATCTGCCATTCCACAAGGCGAATCAGTTCCTGGCTATGGAGCCGCTGCCGACCTTTATCGTCAATGACGTAATTAAAATGCCGGACGTCCCACGCTATATCGCAGAATATCGCAAGCATCTCGCGGAAATTTTTGCTTAACTGGTAGCCTGGAATTAGAAGGAGTTAATTATGCTTACCGTTATTGCTGAAATCCGTACGCGTCCTGGCCAACATCACCGCCAGGCGGTGCTGGATGAGTTCGCAAAGATCATCCCGACCGTACTGAAAGAAGAAGGCTGCCACGGCTACGCGCCAATGGTGGACGCCGCCACCAGCGCAAGCTTCCAGGCGACCGCGCCAGACTCGATCATCATGGTTGAGCAGTGGGAAACCGTCGCGCACCTTGAAGCGCATTTGCAGACCGCGCATATGAAAGCGTGGAGCGACGCGGTGAAAGGGGACGTTCTGGAAACCCATATTCGTATTCTGGAGCAAGGGGTTTAAGTTCTGTGAAATTTGCCGGGTGGCACTGCGTTTACCCGGCCTACAACTTCCCTCCCAGGCCCGGTAAGCGTTAACGCCACCGGGCTTTTTTTATCACCTTAACACTCAACTGCTATGCTTATTCTGACTTCATGTTAAACAGGAGGATGGAATGGGTCTTTTTAATTTCGTAAAAGAAGCAGGCGAAAAGCTGTGGGACAATCTGACCGATCATAAGGGTCAGAGCGACAAAATCACCGAGCACCTCAAGAAACTCAACATTCCCGGTTCCGATAAGGTTCAGGTTGACGTCACCGACGGCAAAGCCAGCGTGACGGGCGACGGGCTGACGCAGGAGCAGAAAGAAAAAATCCAGGTCGCCGTCGGCAACATCGCAGGCGTCAGCGAGGTGGAGAACAACATCACCGCGACAGATGCCAAAGATGAAGCTACTTACTATACGGTGAAATCCGGCGATACCCTGAGCGCGATCTCTAAAACCGTGTACGGCGATGCTAACCAGTACAACAAGATTTTTGAGGCTAACCGCCCTATGCTCTCCAGCCCCGATAAAATCTATCCCGGCCAGACGCTGCGTATTCCTAAAGCATAACGTCTAAAACAGTCGGTTCACGTCGCGCAGAGGAACAGAATGAAAATAGCTTGTCTTGGCTGGGGTTCGTTAATCTGGAAAAGCGGCGCGTTACCGGTAGCCGGTGAGTGGCAGACCGACGGGCCTTCTTTGCCCGTCGAGTTCTGTCGGGTCAGCGATGGCGGTGAACTGGCGACCGCCATCTGTATGAATGCCCCTGCCGTGCCGGTGCTTTGGGCATGGCTGGAGGCCACGACGTTGAGCGTGGCCTGCCGCGCTTTGCGTGAGCGCGAAGCCATTCCCGAGGATCGCTGCGATGGCATTGGCTCGCTGCTAATCACCGGACGCGACACGGGTATCCTGACAACATGGGCCAGGGAGAAAGGTATTGAAGCGATCATCTGGACCGGGCTCCCGCCGAGAAGCGCGTCACAGGAAGGCAGGGTTCCTGCCGTGGACGAAGCCATCGCTTATCTCGACGGCCTCAGCGGAGAGACCCGCAGCCATGCGCGGGACTATATTTGCCGCGTGCCTGCCCAGCTTGATACGCCCTACCGGCGCGTCATTAAAGACGTGCTAGGATGGTAATCCCCCGGCCAGTTACCAGTACAGTTTCCAGCTCCGGGTGAAACGCACCAGCGCCTCAACGTAGAACTAATCTCCCCAGCTTGCGCACTCATCCACGCCTTTGTTGCTCCCGAGGTGGTAAACCGAGTGTTTAAGCAGCCCGTTGCCCTTTTCTTCTCTCCCCATCAGATAGTGTTTCGTCAGTGACGACATAATGCCTTTAGCCCATTCCATATAGCGCTCGCGATCCGGATCCGTGACCGGCAGGTGTTTCACCAGCTCCAGCAGCCCACATACCGCAATCGCCGCCGAGGAAGAATCACGCAGCGCGTCGGTGCCCACCAGCGCCAGATCCCAGTGGCAGACGTAGTCGTCGGGCAGGCGATTGAGGAAGTAGTTCGCCAGCCGTTTTGACAGGGCGATCATCGTCTCGTCGCCGGTATAGATATAGCTCAGCAGGAAGCCGTAAATTCCCCACGCCTGCCCGCGTGACCAGCAGGAGTCGTCGGCGTAGCCCTGCTGGGTGTTGCCGTAGCGCGGTGCGCCGGTTGTCACATCCATATAGTAGGTGTGGAATGTGGAGGCATCGTCACGAATGAGGTACGTCGCCGCCTGCATGACGTGCGCTTTTGCGGCGTCGGCAAAGCGCGGATCGCCCGTCTGCTCCGTTGCCCAGTAGAGCAGCGGCAGGTTCATGTTGCAGTCGATGATCATCCGCCCGGCCTGGTCCGGATCGGAGAGATCGCCCCACGCCTGGATGATCTTCGCTTTCTCGTGGAAGCGTTCCAGCAGAGCTTCCGCCGCCAGCAGCGAGAAGCCGCGCGCCTCGCGATTTCCGGTCAGCCGCCACGCGGCTACGCAGGAGAGCGTGTAGAGGAAGCCTAAATCGTGGGTGTTGGTGTCGTTGCGCCCGGCGATGCGCAGGCCAAACGAGCGCACGTGTTTTTCCGCCATCGCGCGGAATTTTTCCTCGCCGCTCATCTCCCATGCCAGCCATAGCTGCCCGGTCCAGAAGCTGGTGGTCCACTCCACGTTGACAGTCAGCGGATAAAAACCGTTCTGGCAGGTTTCCGCCGGGAATTTGTCGCCGAACTCCGTTAAATGACGGCTAATCAGGTCCAGAACGTGGCTGCGCGCCGAATTCAGTTCATCGCTGAATGCGCGGGAGTCAACGGGCGCAGCGATAACAGGCAGAGGTTCTTCTTTGATACGACTTAACATATTTCGGTTCCTTCTTTGACGGCGTAATTTATCGTGTTGACGTTTCTGCTACGTTCAGCGCACGAGCCCCGCGCCATTTGCTCTGACAGGCGGATAACGTAAAAGCAGAAATAAGGGTAAAGGTCAGCGCCGTTGCGCCCATGATGATATAGGTGTGCTCAAAGCCAATACGGTCATACATATAGCCGGCAGGGGAAGAGACCACCACGTTGCCAACGTAGAGCATTGCCTGATAGCCGAGTAAATACATGGTGGCATTGACGCGCTTGTCGAAATGCTCGGCGATATATTTAAATACCGACACCAGCAGGAGACAAATTTCCAGACCGTACAGCGGCTTAAGCACTGAAATTAACAGGTGAGAATCACACATGCCGGAAATAATCAGACGCGCCCCGACCACCAGCCCGACAATTAATAGCCCGCGTTTGGCGCCAATAAAGTTCACAAACAGCGGGACCACCATATACATGACAAATTCCATGCCCGACTGCACGGTCCCGAGATAACCGAATACCGCGTTGCCCTCATGAATATCATCGAAGAAGGTGACGAAATAGCGCGAGAACTGCTGCTCGGCGATAAACATCATCCACGCCACGCCCGCCACGTACAGGCAGAAGGCCCAGAATTTGCGGTTTCGCAGCAGGGCGTAAACGTCTGACGGGGCGATTTTCTCTTTCGTCAGCACCTCGCCCGCGTGAATGGAGTTAGTGTTCACTTTCAGGCTCAGCAGGACGATCAGCATCACCACCGACGCCACGCTGCCGAGGATAAAGTTATACGCCGGTGAGAGGTTAAACAGCAGGCCGGAGAAGGACGATGCCACCGCCCAGCCGAGCGAACCCCACATGCGAATTTGCCCGAACTCCATGCCGTTTAAGCGGCTAAAGCGGTCGGAATACGATTCGCACGCCGCCACACCCGCGTACCAGGCAAAGCTTAAATAGAGCGCGCCGATAATAATCCCCAGCAGGGTATTAGACATTAACAGCGGCTGGTATACGTAAATAAAGAACGGCGCCATCAGGGCCGACATGATCACCACAAAATAGAGCAGGTATTTGCTCATGCCGATCTTATCGAGAATATAGCCGTAGATCGGTTTAAGAATAACGGAGAATATCCCGTTCACCGCAAAAACGGTTCCAATCACCGAGCCGCTGAGATTGGCTTTCTGGCCAAGCCAGATCGCCAGCAGTCCAATACTGGCAGACCAGGTAAAGAAATAGAGAAAGATAAAGCTACTGATTTTGTAATATTCAGTTCTGTTAGTTGTCGATGTGCTTTTCATATCATCCTCGCCGACGTGTAGGGCCAGATTTTTATAATGTGAACGACAGCTTACGTTCGCTTCCGGGTTCGCTAATGACGACCCGGCTATGGGTTATATTCAGCTGCGGCGTCGCCGCAACGGGCTGTTTTCCGCCAGCCAGAACGGCGCAACAGAGCCAGCTTTCCCCTTGCGGGAGGTCGGCCTTTAACAACGGAATGGAAGCGCACTCCGCAAACATAATGCTGCTGTTCGGCGGCGTGACGATGCTGTCTGGCTGGCGGTGAATGACCGGCGAAAGATCGACAATGACGCTGCTGCCGTTTTCAGCCATCAGATAACAACCGCGATCGCGCACCTGGTGGGCGGTTTTCATCACCGCAAAGCCGCCCTCGACGGTTTGCAGAGTGCGCGCGCTGTTGATACGGTGCAGGCGCAGGTGCCACTCCCCGAACGGGATCTGCCAGGTCGCAATCTGCACGTCGCGCCACGGCGACCAGCGCGAGAAAATGTAATGTTCATCCACCCGAACCTCTTCGCACTCGCGACGACCGCGGAAATAGTCATCTTCGTCCGCCAGCAGCAGCATCGAATCGCAGGCGGCATGCTTCTGGCCAAAACGCCCGCGCTCAATGGTGAATCCGAAGCGGCTGGAGTAGGCAAATTTGGTGTATTTCGCTTCGGTGTTGACGTAGTTATTCAGCTCCAGCTGACCAGCGGTGAGCATGACGACGTGCTGCGAAGCTTTCGAATGCATCAGGATCTGCTGCGCATGCGGGATCACATGTTTTTCAGCAAGCGCGGGCAGCGGCTGCTCGTCGGCCTGCCAGAACGGATGCGCCTCCGGCAGCGCCAGGATCAGGTAGGTTTTCAGCGCCCAGTACGGTGAACCGGGGGAGTTGTAATCCTCGCACATCGCCAGGTTCGGATACGCAAACCCCAGGGTAAGAATACCGTCGCGATCGACAATCGACTGCTGCTGCCACCAGCGCAGATGCCGCAGCACAATGCCCTTCACGATACCCGGGGTGAAGACGTCCAGCTGAGAAAAGGCCACCGCGCTCCAGAAGGCAACCATGGCAAAGCGGTAGGTCAGGCTGCGGCCAAACGGCACCGAGGCACCATCGGCGGCGGACCAGTAGATAAAGTCTTCCGCGAACAGACGCGAGCGCTCGCGCAGCACCTTCGCCCTCGCCTCGTCGTCACTCAGGGTGGCGTAAATCAGGCCGTAAAAATGGAAAGCCATGGAGATGTAATAGTCTTTCGGGCGGCCGGGACCGTCGGAGTACCAGCCGTCGCCGAGATAGTAGGCGTCCATCAGCGCAAAGCGGTGGTCAATGGCGGCTTGATCGTACGGCAGGCCGGCGCGCTTAAAGCCGAGCTGGACCATAATGGCAAAATAGTTCCAGTTGCTGTCCGGCATCTGCGCGTCGGTGATTTGGTTGAGCCACGCGTGCAGGTTCATCACCTCGCGCCCGGTAAAGTGCGCGGTGAGTTTATCTCCCAGCAGAGCGAGCCCCAGACCGTAGGCCGCCATCTCTACCAGACGCTGATCGTACGGGCCGGTTTCACCCCAGTAGCCGGTGCTTTGCGGGTCGGTACCAAGCTTAATGGCAGTAAGGTACTTCTCGCTGAACGGCGTGCTTTCGCCGGATGCCATCAGCGGAAACAGCCCCCACAGCGCGCGGGAAAGTCCCTCCATCTGCGCAATATCCGCTGTGTAATGGGCGCAGGTATCACCCAGCGAGAATCGTGAAAGGTTCGCCGGAAATTGCGTATCCAGCGCCTGTAAAAGTGCATTCAACGACGCCACTACCTCCTGGCGTGAAGACAACGGATTTGATTTTTCTTTGTTTGCCGCCCACATCGGTTCGCCCTCGTAATCAACTGCGGCAAAGCATAGTGAATCCGCAAGGGGCAGAAATGTTAGCCGTGTCACAGGCATGAACGATGAATAAACCTCCAGTTGAGAAAATTTAAAAAGGTGGTTTATAAAGACGGTCAGACGGGAAAAAGTTGAGTTTTATTGCACTATGCGCGACACGCCGACATCCGATCTTCTGGAACTGATCGCCCTGAACGATACCGTGGCCTCGTTCAGCCGCCTGTTTGCCAATACCGTGCGCTACCATCACTGGCACCAGTGTCTGGAGATCCTCTATGTGGAAGAGGGCTTTGGCGTGGCGATTGTCGATAATCGTCACTACACCATGCGCCCCGGACGGCTGTTTTTCTTCCCGCCTTTTACGCTGCACAAGGTCATGGTGGACGAACAGGCGGAGGCAATTTACCGCCGCACCATTATTCATCTCGACCAGCACGCGGTGCTGAAGATCCTGCGGGATTTTCCCCAGACCCGGCAGCGTCTGGAGCGGCTGTCACGCCGTGGCGGCGAAGCGTGGGTCGCCGATTTAGCCCACTTCCATCACCATATCGACCATCTGTTTAGCTGCTATAAACCGCCAATGAACGGCGAGAGCATCGCCAGCCTGCTGATAGGCCTGTTCGCGATGCTGCCCGACGATCGCGACGGCGAGCCGGGAAACAGCCAGGGGATCGCCAGCCAGGTGATGTTTTGGCTCGACGAGCATTATCAGGAGAAATTTCGTCTGGATGTGCTGGCCAATGAGCTGGGTAAATCCCGCAGCTACGTATCGCGAAAATTCCATGCGGAAACGGGCGAAAAAATTCACGACTACCTGAATACGCTAAGGTTGCGTAAGGCGTGTGAGTGTTTACTCCACACTGATTCGAGCGTGCGTGACATTGCCGCACAGACGGGTTTTTCCGACGTGACGTGGTTTATCAGCGCGTTTAAAAAAGGGATTGGCGAGACGCCGCTGCAGTACCGGAAGAACCATCGTGCGGTTTGACGCCCTCACCCACGGGGCTGAGGGTTCC
>NZ_JADCLG010000015.1:0-298 GCF_014982425.1 Enterobacter cloacae complex sp. I1M
GCTGACGATGGGGATCTCCACCGTCGCCATCGGCCTGCTGCCGACCTAAGAAACTATCGCCATACTGGCGCCTGTGCTGCAGGCGCTGGCGCGCTTTGGTCAGGCCCTGGGGCGGGGCGGGGAATGGGGCGGCGCGGCGCTGCTGGCGACCGAGAACGCCCCGGCGCGTAAGCGTGCCCTGTATGGCTCTTTCCCACAGCTGGGCGCGCCGATTGGCTTCTTCTTCGCGAACGGCACCTTCCTGCTCCTCTCCTGGCTGCTGACCGATGAACAGTTCATGAGCTGGGGCTGGCGTATT
>NZ_JADCLG010000015.1:360-5277 GCF_014982425.1 Enterobacter cloacae complex sp. I1M
GGGGCTGGCGTATTCCGTTCGTCTTCTCTGCCGTGCTGGTGCTGATTGGCCTGTACGTGCGCGTGTCGCTGCACGAGACGCCGGTCTTCGCTAAAGTCGCCGCGGCGAAAAAGCAGGTTAAAGTTCCGCTGGGGACGCTGCTGACCAAACACCTCCGCGTGACCGTGCTGGGTACGTTCATCATGCTGGCGACCTACACGCTGTTCTATATCATGACCGTGTACTCCATGACCTACAGTACCGCCGCCGTACCAGTCGGACTGGGCCTGCCGCGTAACGAAGTGCTGTGGATGCTGATGATGGCGGTTATTGGATTTGGCGTGATGGTGCCCATCGCGGGCCTGCTGGCGGATAAATTTGGCCGTCGTTCAAGCATGATCGTCATCACCTCGCTGATCATCCTGTTCGCACTGTTTGTCTTCCCGCCGCTGCTGGGTTCAGGTAGCCCTGCGCTGGTGATGGCGTATCTGCTGATTGGTCTGAGCCTGATGGGGCTGACCTTTGGCCCAATGGGCGCGCTGCTGCCGGAGCTGTTCCCGACTGAAGTGCGTTATACCGGCGCGTCGTTCTCCTATAACGTTTCGTCTATTCTGGGCGCCTCGGTGGCCCCGTATATCGCCACGTGGCTTCAGGCGAACTATGGTCTGTTCTATGTGGGTGTCTATCTGGCGGCCATGGCAGCGTTGACGCTGATTGCGCTGCTGCTGACGCACGAAACTAAGCATCAGACTCTGTAAGCGAATGCCGGGTGGCGGCTACGCCTTACCCGGCCTACGATTCACATGTAGGCCGGGTAAGCGCAGCGTCACCCGGCAAGAACAGGCCACACCTTACTTCTTCATCTGCGACAAAATCGTCCGACACTGATTCGCTTCGCCTTCTGACGGCGAAATCAACGCCAGCAGCGCCGCCGCAGGGGTGACCAGCGTGGCGAGGGCGGCGGCAACCGCACCGCGCGCAATCAGCGGCCCGGCCTTCACGCCCGCCTGCGGATCTTTGAAGGTCCCGCGAACGTAGAGCGGCGAGCGCAGGGTGATGATGCGAATGCCTTTACTTTCCGGATCGATGGTTAAATCCAGCTGCTCGGACGCCATGCTGGCGGTACCGGTGATGTTGATAACCGCGTTTTCCGTGTCGAATGCGAAAATCTGCGGACGCGCCACACCGTTGACCAGGTCCACGTTTGCCGCCGCGCAGTTCACGCGCACTTCATCGTCTCCGAAGATTTGTCCGACGATGAAGTTACCGACGTTCAGCCCCAGGATCTCCATCAGGTTACGGCTCACCAGCCCGTCGTTCATTAGCAGCTTCAGGTTGCCGTTTCCGCTGCCTAACAGCGCGGCCACAGAGTTACCCGTGCCGCGAATATCCGCATCGCCGTTCATCTCACCGAGGGTTTTCTGCATCAACTCCACGTCCGGCATCAGCTCTTTCAGCTTCAGACGACGCGCCTGGATCTCCGCCCTTCCCTGCATCGGCTTTTTATCCCCCTCCAGGTGGATATTCGAGGAAATGGTTCCCCCGGCCATGCCAAACTTCAGCGGTTGCAGGCGCAGATCGGCGTTTTTCAGGATGATATGGGTCGAGAGGTTGCTCAACGGCAGCGTGCTGCCATGCTCAATTTTACGTCCTTTGAAGCGCACGTCCGCATCCATTACGTCCCACTTGTCGGTTTCGAAGCGGTCATAGGGCAGCACTTTACCCGCAGGCTGAGCGTCCTTTTTGACCTCTTTTGACTTCGTGCCTTTACCCGAATCTACGCCAATCAGCGGACCAAGATCGGCCAGACGCAGCTGGCGGGATTCAACGTCCCCCTCCAGTTTCGGGCGCGGTTTTCCGGTGGTGTAGGTCAGCGTGCCGTGTATATCGCTATCGCCGATGCGGCCGTTGAACCCCCGGTAGTCAAAGACGGACGATTTTTCAGCGTCGATTTTTGCGACCAGCCGCCCGTCCGTTTCAAACGGCGGGGTATCCGGCAGCAGCACGCCGGTGAGATCGTACAGTTCACCCAGCGAATCCCCGGCAAACTTAAGCTGGAGGTCGACGCCGCCCATGTTCATCGGGTCGTTAACCGTGCCCACGAACGCCACGCGGGTATTGCCCGAGCGGAAGTCCGCCTGCACCGGGAATGGCGTACCCTCGCTCCTGAGCGCCAGCATACCGCCGATTTTGCCTTTACCGGTCAGTGGCTGGCCGTTGTAGCGCCCTTTCGCTGTCAGGCCGAAGACGTAATCGCCAGCTTTGCTGTCATCGCCTTTGGCTTTGCTGCCCGTCACTTCGCTAAACGGCAGCGGCTTGCCCAGCGGATCGACGAGGATCTCCACGTCAGCCTTACTTACTTTATCGTCAATGGCGATCCGCCCCCGATCGAACAGAATATTGTCGAGGCGGAAGGACCATGAAGAGGGCTGCGCATTCGGATCTTTATCGCCGCTGCTGGCGAGATCGAACGTCCAGTTATTGGTTTTCTCCGACAGGCGAATCAGCCGCGCGTCGGGCTGCTGAAGTTTGATCCACGGCAGATACACCGTTTTGGTTAACAGGGCTAACGGCGCCAGCGTGGCTTCCACGCGCGGCAGGTGGATCATGGTCACTTCGGGGATGTCCGGCGGGTTGCCAAGAATGATGTCGTCAGCGTGAACGTGCGGCCAGGGCACCCAGCTTCGCCAGCCGGTTTCCTCTTTCTGACGCTCCCACACGACCCCCAAATCGCCACGTATTGCGAAGGGGCGGTTTAGCTCGGTCGAGACTTTCTGGTTGATGGTCGGTTTGAGGCGGTTCCAGTCAAACGTGGCGATAATGATGATTAAGACCACGATCAGCAACAAGAAAATCCCTGCTGTCCAGGAAATCACCCTGGTTGTTTTTGTCATTGTTGTCCCCTTTCCTGATGAACTTGCCTTTAAAACTATAGTTCAGACAAAGGGAAGCGGGCAGATCAGAGGGTGGTTATCACCTTTTCCAGGGTATCCATGGGGACAGGACGAGAGAGGAAATAACCCTGTGCCGCCGCTGCCGGAGAATTTTGCACGTCGCGCCACTCTTCCAGCGTTTCCACGCCTTCCACAATGACGCCCTGGCAATAGCGGTTCATCAGTTGCAGGAGCATCGTAAACAGGTTCCGTCCTTCCGGTGTCTGGCGCAGCATGATAAACAGATCGCGGGCCACTTTGATGTAGTCATAACGCACTTCGCTCAGGGCGGAGAAGTTGGCCATACCGGTACCGAAATCATCCAGCCACAGCGGGCCAAACTCACACATCGAGGCAAATGAGGAGTCCTGCGGCAGCTGAACATGTTCCACCAGCTCGAAGCGCATCCACGGCAAGGTGGCAATCAGCGCCTGCAGCGTCGCATTCTGACGTAACGCCATCAGGGTTGGACCATCCACGTTCACCGAAGCCAGAATACCGTGCTGCTCGAAGAACGCCTGCTTCGTCGCCAGCATTCTCAACTGCTCTTCCAGCACGTCGATGCGCTGACGCACGGCAACCTCCGCAAAATAGCGGTCCGGCGCGATACGCTGCGAAGGGTTCGATGGATGAGTGACGACCGTTAACACCTCAATTGCCATTAACCGACCGTCAGTACGGTAGATAGGCTGATAGGTATACGCTCGCTCACATTGCAGCCAGTAGCGATGCTCCTGCAAGTTCTCAATACTTGCCTCAGGCGTAGTGCTCAGCCGCTGGATAACCTGCTCTGACTTCATTTCGGATGTCCTGTTGTATGGGATAGCCTTTCTGGACTCGTCACTGAGTTATCGGCCCGCCAGGTGAGAACTTTATGTTCAATTCAGCGGGAAAATGAAATTAAGATGACAGAAATATGCCGGAACACGCGCTGGCTCAAAAAAAATAATGGAACGTCGTTTTAATATGGTTGACCGTAAAAAACACACAGCGCACACTACCCTTAATTACTCTGTTCAGGTTCACGACTATGTCTAAGAAAATTGCCGTGATTGGCGAATGCATGATTGAGCTGTCCCAGAAAGGCGCGGAAGTCAGCCGCGGTTTTGGCGGCGATACATTGAACACCTCCGTTTACATTGCCCGTCAGGTCGCCCCCGACGCGCTGAGCGTGAGCTACGTTACCGCGCTGGGAACGGACAGCTTCAGCCAGCAGATGCTGGAGGCCTGGCAGGGTGAAAACGTTGAAACTTCGCTGATCCAGCGAATGGAAAACCGTCTGCCGGGTTTGTACTACATCGAAACCGACAGTACCGGCGAGCGCACCTTCTATTACTGGCGTAATGAAGCGGCTGCCAAATTCTGGCTGGAAAGCGATGCCGCCGCTGCGATTTGCGAAGAGCTGGCCACCTTCGATTACCTCTACCTGAGCGGGATCAGCCTGGCGATCCTGAGCCAGCAGAGCCGTGAAAAGCTGCTGTCACTGCTGCGCGAATGCCGTGCCAACGGCGGTAAGGTGATTTTCGATAACAACTACCGTCCGCGCCTCTGGGCCAGCCGCGAAGAGACGCAGCAGGTGTATCAGCAGATGCTGGAATGCACCGATATCGCCTTCCTGACGCTGGACGATGAAGATGCCCTGTGGGGTGAAAAGCCGGTTGATGAGGTCATCGCCCGGACGCAGGCCGCTGGGGTCAGCGAAGTGGTGATTAAGCGCGGGGCGGAGTCTTGCCTGGTGGCGGTGGCGGGTGAAGCCGTGACAGAGGTGCCGGCGGTGAAGCTGGCGAAAGAGAAAGTGATTGATACCACTGCGGCGGGCGATTCTTTCAGCGCGGGGTATCTGGCGGTACGTTTGACGGGAGGTACGCCAGAAGCGGCAGCGCAGCGCGGACACTTGACGGCCAGCACGGTGATTCAGTATCGCGGAGCGATTATTCCGCGCGAGGCGATGCCTGCTTAAGGAATGGGCGGGCTGATGCCCTCACCCTAACCCTCTCCCACAGGG
>NZ_JADCLG010000016.1:0-126133 GCF_014982425.1 Enterobacter cloacae complex sp. I1M
TCTTTGCCTTTTTCAATATAGTTAGCAATCATACCAATATTGATACCTATAACCAAAGCAATGTAATGATTAGAGTAATTTTGAAATAAATTATCAAGTGTTGCTATAGCATCATATTGTGGCGTTAAAGCATGAGTTGCGTCGAGATGGAACTTTATATTTTTGAATTCTTCTTTTTGGCTATATTTAGTCAGAATAGCCGATTTCCCATCGCCACTACTACCACAAACAAATATAATTTTCCCATCCGGAGAATGGGTTATAATTTTTTCGAAATCTTTTTCCAAGTCTGTTGGAATGTACAGATAATCTTTGAACTTGTTTACATTTCGCTGAGAATGTTCTATCTCAACTGCCTGAGGTGAGGACTTAGACAAAACGCTAAGCGCACTTAAGAAAGCACCCATACAATTTCCACATAGTTAGTATGTCATGTTCGAATAGTATTCGAATGAAAACCAAGTTTCAATTGTTTGCATTGATACTGCAATAGAGGGGATGTACTTGGTGCCGAAGGCCGGACTCGAACCGGCACGTATTTCTACGGTTGATTTTGAATCAACTGCGTCTACCGATTTCGCCACTTCGGCACTGAAGGGGATGCGGAAACGTTGTGGATTATACCTGTCGCGCGCCGCCATGCAAGCGACGACGCGCTAAACCCGCGCTAAGTGCCCAAAAAACCAGCGCCCTTCGTCACTCCAGCTCAGTCACCGCCAGCCGAATCACCCCTGCCGCCTTCTGCTCCGGCAGCGCCAGCACCTTGGCCCACATCTCCTGCACCATATCGCAGGAGAGCTTCTCTTTGCCCGCCGCCTTCTCCGGCATCTGCAGCAGTTGGATGTCCTCGCCGTACTGATCGGCAAGTTGCTTCATAATCGGTCGGACATCCTCGACGGCCGCCTCACGCTCGGCCTGGGTCACGGTGTGGCGGTTTTTGCCGTAGGCCGCGCGCATCATGTCCGCATCGGCCTGCATGCGCCGCGCCATCAAATCTTTATCCAGCATGCGCATCGGGTTGATGCCGCCCTTCACCATCGGGTAGAGGAAGCGGAAACAGGCGTCGTCGCTCGCTTTCTGGATGGCGGCGGTCTGCTCCATGTTGATGGTCATGTAGTTCACCACGTTGGCGTCCGGGGCGTTTTGCAGGCGCGTCATCTGCAGATGCAGGATCTGCGGCTGGATGGTGTCGATAATCTGCTGCTCCGGCTCGCCCGCTTTTTGCAGGGCGGCCATCTGGTCGAGGATGCGCTGATGCAGCGCGGGCTCCTGCTCCTTAATCACCTGCCAGGCGGGCATCGCGTTGAGGGCGTTATCCATCTGCCGTTCCGGGGCGCGCTGCCTGTCGAAAAACACCCAGAACGCCACGGCGGCAGCCGCAATGACGACAATCACAATACGGGTCCACGTTTTATTCATCTCGCATCCTTATCCTTGAGTTATGCCGGTTTACACCGGCACGCCGCTGTGGAAGCGAAACTCGTGGTCCGGTGTCGAGATAAGTGTGGCTTCAATTTCGCCAAAAAGCTGTATGCGCGGTGAGATATCGTCGTCGCTCACCTGCTGAGCCAGCGTCAGGTAGTCCTGATAATGGCGCGCTTCCGAGCGCAGCAGCGAGAGATAGAACTTCTGCAGGTCGTCGTCGAGGAACGGGGCCAGCGCGGCGAAGCGTTCGCAGGAGCGGGCTTCGATGTAGGCGCCGCAGATGAGCTTGTCGATCAGCGTCAGCGGTTCGTGGGTGCGCACGTCCTTCAGCATCCCTTTGGCGTAGCGGCTGGCGGTGATTTTGACGTACGGAATGTCGCGGGCCAGCATCGCCTCGCGCACCTGCCAGAAGTGGTGCAGCTCCTCTTTAATCAGCAGCACCATGCTGTCGATGAGCGCCTGGCCCCACGGGTCGTCGGTTTTGGGCATCACGCTTTTGCCAATCTGCTTGTGCAGGGCGATGAAGTCTGGCTCCGGGCCGTCGCGGAAGGTGAACTGTTCGTAGGGCTTGAGCCAGTCGAGCAGCGCATCGGCACCGCTTTCGTCGGCGACGTATTTACGCACGAGTAATAGCGCAGTCTGGGCGGCCTTGAGCTCGCACACCATGTGGTCGGTGAGCAGCAACGGCAGGTTCGCCGGGTCGCGGGCTTTATCAATCCATGCTTGCGGGGTCGGGCACTGGAGGAAGTTGAGTACGGGGGCGAGTATCTGCGGGTAATCCATGGTTCTGCCTTGAAAAAGCGGTGGCGCGCGCCACCGCCTGAAACGCTTAGTGACGCACGCCGTCGTCGTCTTCGTCGACGTAATCTTCGTCGTCGCCTTCTTCGCCGTCTTCACCGTTCGGATCTTCGAAGTAGGTTCCCCAGCCGTCGTATTCCACTTCAAACTTCTCGGCCAGGTTCATCAGCTGTTCTACCTGCGCGTCGATCAGCTCCGCCTTCAGCGCGCCTTCGCTCAGGATATCGCAGCAGATGACGGTGTCGCCCTCTTCCACTTCCAGCTCTTCCGGCTCGGTCACTTCGTAACCCAGCTTGAAGGCTTCCACGGCCATTTTTTCCAGCGCTTCAAAGTCGTCCGCAGAGAAATGGTGTTCGATGGTGTACAGCGCGTCCGGATCGCTACCGTCTTCCAGCAGTTCTTCAATAATCAGACGCGTCTCTTCGCGTTGCTCTTCCAGTAATTCCGGGTTTGCCATGGGTCAATCCTCTTTAAAGTGCGGCAGATACTTCTATTTTCACACACGGACGGGTTTGCCTCCACCTTTGTTGGAAAGATTTGTGAAACGGGGTTGCAAATGAATAATTACACATATAAAGTGAATTTTAATTCAATAAGTGGCGTCCGCCATGCGAGGATAAAATGTCTGATCTGTACAAGAAACACTTTCTGAAATTGCTCGACTTTACCCCTGCACAGTTCACTTCTCTGCTGACCCTTGCCGCACAGCTCAAAGCCGATAAAAAAAATGGCAAGGAAGTACAAAAGCTTACTGGCAAAAACATCGCGCTCATCTTCGAAAAAGACTCGACCCGTACCCGTTGCTCTTTCGAAGTTGCCGCATTTGACCAGGGCGCGCGCGTTACCTGGTTAGGGCCGAGCGGCAGCCAGATTGGGCATAAAGAGTCAATTAAGGATACCGCACGCGTGCTCGGGCGGATGTACGACGGCATTCAGTATCGCGGCCACGGCCAGGAAGTCGTCGAAACGCTGGCGCAGTATGCGGGCGTGCCGGTGTGGAACGGGCTGACCAACGAGTTCCACCCAACGCAGCTGCTGGCGGACCTGCTGACCATGCAGGAGCACCTGCCGGGCAAGGCGTTTAACGAGATGACGCTGGTCTACGCGGGCGACGCGCGCAACAACATGGGCAACTCGATGCTGGAAGCGGCGGCACTGACCGGGCTGGATCTGCGTCTGGTGGCCCCGAAAGCCTGCTGGCCGGAAGAGAGCCTGGTGGCGGAGTGCAGTGCGCTAGCGGAAAAGCACGGCGGGAAAATCACCCTGACGGAAGACGTGGCGGCGGGCGTGAAGGGCGCGGACTTTATCTATACCGACGTCTGGGTGTCGATGGGCGAAGCCAAGGAGAAGTGGGCGGAGCGGATAGCGCTGCTGCGCGGGTATCAGGTGAACGCGCAGATGATGGCGCTGACCGGCAACCCGAACGTGAAGTTCCTGCACTGTCTGCCGGCGTTCCATGACGACCAGACCACGCTCGGCAAGCAGATGGCGAAGGAGTTCGACCTGCACGGCGGGATGGAAGTGACGGACGAGGTGTTTGAGTCGGCGGCGAGTATCGTCTTCGACCAGGCGGAAAACCGGATGCATACGATTAAGGCGGTGATGGTGGCGACGCTTGGGGAGTGATTGACTCCTCTGCGGTCTGGTGCCCTCACCCCGGCCCTCTTCCACGGGGAGAGGGAGAACACCTAGCCCGTAGGCCCGTGCAAGCGCAGCGCCGCCGGGCGAATCAGGCGACGATGCGGCCTGATGCCCTCACCCCGGCCCTCTCCCACGGGGAGAGGGAGAACACCCAGCCCGTAGGCCCGTGCAAGCGCAGCGCCGCCGGGCGAATCAGGCGACGATGCGGCCTGGTGCCCTCACCCCGGCCCTCTCCCACGGGGAGAGGGAGAACACACAACCCGTAGGCCCGTGCAAGCGTAGCGCCGCCGGGCGAATCAGGCAACGATGCGGCCTTATGCCCTCACCCCGGCCCTCTCCCACGGGGAGAGGGAGAACACCGGCGCCATTTCATTGATTTTTCACCCCGAAAAAGGTACGTTTTCGCCTTCATTCCAGCGTGGACATGCCAGCATTATGCCGATTATTCAGTCTGTTGAACGTGCGTTGCAGATCCTCGACCTGTTCAACGAGCAGGCCACCGAGCTTAAGATCACCGACATCAGCAAACTGATGGGGCTGAGCAAGAGTACCCTCCACTCGCTGCTGAAAACCCTCCAGCTTCACGGCTATATCGATCAGAACCCGGAGAACGGCAAATATCGCCTCGGCATGAAGCTGGTTGAGCGCGGTCATTTTGTCGTGGGCTCCATCGATATTCGCCAGAAGGCGAAAGGCTGGCTGACGGAGCTGTCCCAGCGGACCGGGCAGACCACCCATCTGGGGATCCTGGACGGGCGTGAAGGGGTCTATATCGAGAAGATTGAAGGCAAGCTGGCCGCCATAGCCTATTCGCGCATTGGCCGCCGCCTGCCGGTGCACGCCACCGCCATCGGCAAGGTGTTGATTGCCTGGCTGGGCGAGGCCGAGCTGAACACCCTGCTGGAGGGCTATCAGTACACCACCTTTACACCCGCTACCCTCGCCTCCCGCGAAGCATTAATGGCCGCTCTGGCGCAGACCCGCGAGCAGGGCTACGCCCTGGACAGCGAAGAGAACGAGCAGGGCGTGCGCTGCGTGGCGGTGCCGGTGTGGAACCACGAATCCCGCGTGATTGCCGCCCTGAGCCTGTCGACCTTGACCTCGCGCGTGGACGACGCCGAGCTGGCTAATTTCCGCGAGCAGCTTCAGCAGGCCGGGCTCGCGCTCTCACGCGCACTGGGCTATGCCGGCTCGTAGGTGAAGTAGTCGAAGTCCGCGTGGCAGCCGTCGCCGCTGATGTCCTCGCAGTGCAGTCCCACAAACGCACCAGTGAAGAAACCGCGCCCGCCGATATAGTCGTCCGACAGCTTCCACGCCTCATACGTCACCGGAACGGTGTGCCACGTCTCGTCGTCGAACGAGTAGCTGTAGCGGTAGACCAGTTTATCCACGTCCACCCGCAGCCAGACGCTCTCGGCCTGTTCCGGCACCGGAATCGGCTGCTCGTGCAGCGGCCATGACGGCACGTTGTGGTCGAGTTGGATCACCTTGATGGTTCTCCCCTGCCCCTCCTCGTAGTCCACAAAGCAGTAGCTCCAGTTTTTGCTGTTGTAGTAGCAGGTCAGCCCCGCGCTCTGCTGGAAGTGGACCGGCGAGAACTGCATCCGCGTCTCGGCCCGGAAGGTGAAATGCTGCCAGCGGCGCGCCACGGTCGACTGGGTAAAGGTTGAGTTGAGCGAGTCGTTGCCGTAGAGCCGTAAGTAGCCCGGGCGGGCGGTAAGCGAGCCGAGGGTATCGTCGAACGGAATGCGCAGGGTCTGCAGTTCCGGGTCAAGCGAACTGGCGTCGAAATCGTCCCGCCAGATGCCCGGAACGGCTGCAGGCTGCTCCGCCATCTGCGGGCCTTTCACGGTCAGTTGCGCGTGCCTGCCGCCTTCCACGTAAGGCCAGCCGTCGCGCCATTCAATGCGGGCGATGCCGGTCTCGCGCCCCAGCGGGCAGTATCCGCGCCCGCCGGAGGCCAGCAGCGGCACGCCGGGCAGGCGCAGCGGGCGGCTGGTAAGGTAGGCCATGTACCACTCCCCAGTGTGGGTCTGCAGCAGCGAGCCGTGGCCGCTCTTTTGCAGCGGGTTCTCCGGCAGGTGCCAGCTGGTCATCATCGTCACGTCCGGGTGCAGCTCGTACGGCCCGTCGATATTTTTGGAACGCAGCACCACGACGGCGTGCTCGTAGCTGGTGCCGCCTTCGGCAACCATCAGGTAGTACCATCCCGCGTGGCGATAAAGATGCGCCCCTTCGGTGTAGCAGAGCGGCGTGCCGGTAAACAGCGTTTTGCGCTCGGGCGAGAGCGTGCCAGTCTGCGAATCAAACTCCTGCATCACGATGGTGTTGTGCGGGTTGCTGTGGTGGCGCGGCCCCCACGGGCGGTAGAGGTAGTATTTGCGGCCATCGTCGTCGTGGAACAGGGACGGATCGAACCCGCCGTTGCCCATCGGGATCGGCTCGCTCCACGGTCCCTCAATGGACGGCGCGGTGACGAGGAAGTTGCGGCCGTTTTTCCACGGCGAGTCGACAATCTTCACGTCGGTGTAGAGCAGCCAGAATTTGCCGTCGGCGTAGCTCAGGCACGGCGCCCAGATGCCGCCGGAGTCCGGGTTGCCCTTCATGTCCAGCATCGACACGCGGTCCAGCGGGGTGCTGACCAGCGACCAGTTTTTCAGATCGCGGGAGTGGTAGATGCGCACGCCCGGGAACCACTCGAAGGTCGAGGTGGCGATGTAGTAGTCCTCGCCCTGACGGCACAGGGACGGGTCCGGGTTGAAGCCGGTGAGTATCGGGTTAGTAATTTCCATGTTGCCTCCGGTTATTGGGATGCGGCTGTCGCGGCGTCGGGAACGGCCTCGCCCTGCGACGCGCGGTGCTTGATCAGCTGCTGGCTGATGGCCTCCACGCGGGCGTCGGTGAGCTTGTAGAACGACAGCATGATGAACATGCCCGCGTAGAGCACCACCGGCACCACGCAGAACAGAATTTTGATGGTGGTCAGCACCTCGACCGGCTGCACGCTGCTGCTGGCGGAGTAGTTGACGTACGCCAGGATCCAGCCCACCACCGCCCCGCCAATTGCCAGGCCAATCTTCAGGCTGAACAGGTAGGTGGAGAACACCAGCCCGTCGAGGCGGCGACCGCTACGGCTCTCCTCGTAATCCACCACGTCAGAGGCCATCAGCCACTGCAGCGGCGTGGTGGTGTTAAAGACGAACAGGAACAGAATGTTGAGGGCAAAAATCAGCGCGATGTGCTCCGCCGGGGTGACGAAAATCAGCAGGCTAATCAGCGAGTAAGCGACGATGATCCACTTGAAGGCGGTAACGCGGTCGAAGCGGCCCAGCAGGCGGGAGGAGCAGAGCGAGCCGAACATGGTGGCGAGGCTGCCGTAGAGTAAAAACTGGGTCGCCATCTCCGGGTGATCCATCACGTATTTCACGAAGTAGAGCGTCGCCCCGCCGCGCACCACGTTGGAGCAGGTCGCCATCATCTTGAAGGCACACATGATGCGCCACTGGCTGTTGCCCAGCAGCAGCTTAAGGTCTTTCGCCACCGACGAACCCGGCTGCACCTCAAAGGTGTAGCGCTCTTTGGTGGTAAAGAAGCAGACGTAGAGCAGCACCACGCCGCTCAGGCCCAGTACGCACATGGCGCCGAAATAACCCACCTGCTCGTTGCCTTTGCCAATGATGCTGACCAGCGGCAGCGCGATGCCGCTGATGGCGAGCGACCCCGCGGCGGCGAGGAAGAAACGCCAG
Source organism: Enterobacter cloacae complex sp. I1M (assembly GCF_014982425.1). Taxonomy (NCBI): domain Bacteria; kingdom Pseudomonadati; phylum Pseudomonadota; class Gammaproteobacteria; order Enterobacterales; family Enterobacteriaceae; genus Enterobacter; species Enterobacter cloacae complex sp. I1M. The sequence continues at coordinate 7,611 of NZ_JADCLG010000016.1, forward strand.
GACTGCAGGGCGTGACGCTCTTTCGGGTCGGCGGTAATGACGCCCGGCATGGCGCAGTACGGGACGTTAACGAAGGTGTAGACCAGAGTCAGCAGAATATAGGTCACGCAGGCGTAGATGATTTTGCCCTGCGCGGAGAAGTCCGGCGTGTAGAAGGTCAGCATGCAGACGATGCCGAACGGGATGGCGCCCCACAGCAGGAACGGGCGAAACTGGCCATGCCGCGTGCGGGTGCGGTCTACCAGCAGCCCCATCAGCGGGTCGGTCACGGCGTCGAGCACGCGGGAGACTAAAAACAGCGTCCCCATAATGCCCGCGGAGAGGCCGAAGACGTCGGTGTAGAAATAGGCCAGCAGGAACATCGTGGCCTGCCAGACGAAGCCGCAGGCGGTGTCACCCAGCCCGTAGCCAATTTTGTCTTTCATGGTTAATTGCGTCATCAGAATTACACCCTTATGTAGTGTGCTGAATTACAACATCGTGTTAATGGAGTGTAATGAGCTGTTCAATTAACCAGCAATGCTCATATCTTATTTCTGAATTACGTTATTTCGCTTTTGTGACGTCAACGATATATCGCAACTTATTGTTTAAATTAGTAAATTGCAGGCACGTAAAAACCGCCCGCGGACTATTTTCCGCAGACGATTTTCTCTCACAAAATAATTAAATACCGAGCGCTTTTTTACCGGCGTTAATTACCTCAATGATTTTATCGGTGTCATAAATACAGCCTTTCCAGGTGCCGCCGCTCACGGACTGTAATGCCGCCCACAGCCGGGTATCGTCCGGCAAAAAGTCGTGAGCGTGCAGGTCCGGATGCACCTGCCGCCGTGCCAGCTCGCGCGCGCCCTCTTCCGGCGTCAGCGGGTTGTCCGCGGTACCGATAAAGTTTACGCTGCCTGTTAATGTCAGGCGGTCCACCGCAATCTCAATGATGTCGTTATCGCGCAGCTTGCCTATCGGCCCGCCCGCCAGCGCCTCCGGCGACACGTGGCCGAAACAGGCGCCCGTCGACACGCCCGAGAAGCGCGCATCGGTGATTAACGACACCGTTTTGCCCCACGAGATGTGCTTCAGCGCGGAGGTGAGCTGGTAGGTCTCCTCCATGCCGGTGCCGGACGGTCCACCGCCGATCACCACCATGATATCGCCCTGCTCAATCTCTTCCCGCTTGATGGCCCTGATCGCCTGCGCCTCCGAGACAAACACCCGCACCCGGCCGGTGTGGCGGTAAACGCCATCTTCACCGACGACCGACGGGTCGATCGCCGTGGCCTTGATCACCGATCCTTCCGGCGCAATGTTGCCCGTCGGGAAGCAGACCGTCGAGGTCAGCCCTTTCGCTTTTGCTTTTTCCGGCGGCAGGATCACGTCATCCGGCTCCACGCCGTCCTGCTCGCGCAGGCACTGGCGGAAGCGCTTACGGCGCTCCGAGCTCTGCCACCAGTCGAGGTTCTCGCCCACCGTCTGGCCGGTGACGGTCATGGCATCCAGGTGCAGCAGGCCGAGATCGCGCAGGTGGAGCATGACTTCCGGCACGCCGCCCGCGAGGAACGCACGCACGGTCGGGTGATAGTCCGGGCCGTTGGGCAGCACGCTCACCAGGCGCGGCACCCTGCGGTTGACGCGCGTCCAGTGTTCAACGTCCGGGATCGTGCAGCCCGCCGCGTGGGCGATGGCCGGAATGTGCAGCAGTAAATTGGTGGAGCCGCCGAACGCCGCGTGGATCACCATCGCGTTTTCAATAGCTTTATCGGTAAGGATATCGCGCGTGGTGATGCCGCGGTTATCCAGCTCGTTCACCGCCCGCGCCGACTGGCGGGCGATCTCCAGCCACACCACCTGTCCGGACGGCGCCAGCGCGGAGTGCGGCAACGCCAGACCCAGCGCTTCCGCGACCACCTGCGAGGTGCCCGCCGTACCGAGGAACTGACACCCGCCGCCCGGCGACGCGCAGGCGCGACAGCCCAGCTCGGCGGCCTCCTGCAAGGAAAGTTCATGGTTGGCAAAGCGCGCGCCGATGGTCTGCACCTTGCCCGCATCTTCCCCCACGGTCGGCGGCAGCGTCGCCCCGCCTGGCACCAGAATGGTCGGCAGATCGTGCATCGCGGCCAGCGCAATCATGGTAGCGGGCAGCCCTTTATCGCAGGTTGCCACGCCGATCACCGCCCGGCGCGTCGGCAGGGAGCGGATCAGGCGGCGAAAGACGATCGCCGCGTCGTTGCGGTACGGCAGGGAATCAAACATGCCGTGCGTGCCCTGCGAGCGCCCGTCGCACGGATCGCTGACGAAGGCCGCAAACGGGATCCCGCCGTTGCGCGTGATCTCCTTCGCCGCCGCCTGCATCTGCATGCCGATTTCCCAGTGCCCGGTGTGGTAGCCCAGCGCAACCGGGCGTCCGTCTCCGGCGCGGATGCCGCCCTGAGTACCGATAATCAGCACCTCTTTGCCGGTCAGCTTGTTGGCGTCCCAGCCCATCCCGGCGTTCTGCGTCATGCCGAACAGGTTGCCGCTGGGGGATTCCATCAGCATCTGCGGAGTCAGCGGCAGCGCGCCCTGCGGACCCGCCGCGTGGGTGATCACCGCATAAAACGCGTCGTCCTGTGGGGTGAAAATTTTCTCAATGGTCATCGTTATCGTCCGGCTCAGCAGAGCTTGAGCTGTTGTAGCAGGTTTTTCAGCTGCGCCTTACGCGGCTCGTCCAGCGGCGAGGCTGGTGGCAGGACGTGCGTAGAAATTGGACGACCGCAGAGCACGATCGCCTCTTTAATGACGTTCACAAACGGCGTATCCAGCTGATACATCTGCGGGATTTGCAGCAGGGTCTGATGATACTCAGCCGCTTTCGCCACGTCCTTATCCCGCCAGGCTTTCAGAAGATTTACCGACACCTGCGGAGCAAAGTTACCGCTGGCCGAGATCGCCCCGTCACCGCCGAGCAGCAGGGTATTAAACAGATGATCGTCGTAGCCGCAGAGCACGGTGAAGTGTGGATGGGCCGCTTTAACGGTGTGGATCATGCTGCGCAGGTGGGCGACGGAGTCGATGGTGTCTTTGATGCCGACGATGTTACTGCGCGAGTCGGCGAGGGTTTTCACCAGCGCCGGGGTCAGATCCTGCCCGGTCAGCGCCGGGAAGTTATAGAGCATCACCGGCAGCGTGACGCTGTCGGCCACCTGTTCGAAGTAGCGGATCAGGTTCGCTTCCGACACTTTCCAGTAGTAGGGGTTGATCACCACGATGCCGTCCGCGCCCGCCAGCTGCGCGTGCTGGCTCAGCTCAATGGTTTCCCGGGCGTTGGTGCCGCCGGTGCCGATCAGGACCGGCACACGACGATCGACATGATCGATCGCAAACCGGGCAATGGATTTACGCTCTTCGGCGCTGAGCTGGGAAAACTCGCCGCCGCTGCCCAGGAAGAACAGGCCGTCGACGCCCGCAGCGATCAGATCGTCGATCAGCGCGGCGGTACCCGGTTTATCAAGCTGGCCATCGGCGGTAAAAATGGTGGAGACAGGGGGAATGATACCCGTGAACAACGCGGACTGCGGCATGTGATCTCCTTGCTGAATCATTTTGTTCTACATTATAGAACAGCGTTCATTAATTTAACGATCATACTATGACGGAGAAAAAGCGCAGGTAAATGGGAGATGAGGAGGGAGTGCGGGAAGTTTAAGCTGGATCACATATTGTTCCCCTCACCCTAACCCTCTCCCCAAAGGGGAGAGGGAACTTTAACACCCTCTCCCCTTTGGGGAGAGGGCCGGGGTGAGGGGTAAGGGTTACTCCACCAGCATCTTAACAACCACTTTCCTGACCTTAGCAGGCGCCCCCACCGCGCACAGCGGCTTATGCACCTCACCCGGCCAGAACACCACGAAATCCCCTTCGCTCAGCACCACGGTTTTCTCCTGCTCGCCTTCCGGCAGGAACGCGATGTCTTTGTCCGCCAGCCAGTCGGTGTCCGGTGTGCCGTGCGGCAGGGTGCTGAAGGTCATCCCTTCCTGCCCCTTCAGCACAATCTGAATATCCAGGTAGCGTGCATGGTATTCAGCGCGACGCTCAGCGAACGGCTGGGTCATGTCCTCCGATACCAGATAAAACAGGCTGTTGCCGCTGATGTCGTGCTTGCCGGTCGGCGTCGCGTCGGTGACGTGGGCCTTGACGTGCTCAATGGCCTGGCGCAGCTCTTCTGGTAGCCAGGACTGGAGATGATGAATATTGCCAATAATCATGATACAACCCTCAAATTAAAACATTGTTTCATTTTTATCTTTTATACGAGAATCGCCTCTCCCATACCAGCCCTTTTTAGACAAGATTTGCGCCAGCGCATGTTTATCGGAAAATGTGTTAATTCACTGTTAATTACATAAAGGCATTTATGCAGTCGTTATGCATAACCTCATTTCATAAGCTTTACGCAACTTATCTAACTCGCTGAATTTAAAACGTAACTCACAAAACCTGTTGTTGCATCACACTTTATCACTTCGGTTATTTCCTTTAAAAATCAATAATTATTTATCGATTTCTCTTAAGTGAAAAATAGTTAACTGTCATTATTGCATAGCTATTCTCGAGGCAAAATTTTATTCATTAAAATCAACAGCATAACTAAATATTTCAAAGCATGTAATTCTACAAAACAATAACAACCTCAAATATTGCCACCCGTTCCTGCTTAGCTATTCATCCCGTAATAATATGAAATTAATCATTATCTGATACGAATCATGCAATTGAAAATAAACTGCTCAATATCGGTTTTCGCGTGAGCAGCGTCACAATAACCATTATTTAAGCGCCTACTATGAATCACGAAATCAATTGAGCTTAGCCGCCATGAAATTAAACACATCACATGGCGCATGCCCTTTTTATTCTGAAAAACAGTTAAAGGAATAATTATGGAAAAGCATTACGTCGGTTCTGAAATTGGTCAATTGCGTAGCGTTATGCTGCACCGTCCTAATTTAAGTCTTAAACGTTTAACGCCATCGAATTGTCAGGAGTTGTTATTTGATGACGTGCTCTCGGTTGAGCGGGCGGGAGAGGAGCATGATATCTTCGCAAACACGCTGCGCGAGCAGGGTGTGGAAGTCCTTCTATTGACCGACCTTCTTACGCAAACGCTTGATATTGCGGAAGCAAAAGCCTGGCTTCTTGAAACACAAATCTCCGACTACCGCCTCGGCCCAGCCTTTGCCGGCGACGTCCGCGGCTGGCTGGCGGATATGCCGCACCGGGAACTGGCGCGCCGATTAAGCGGCGGATTAACCTACGGTGAAATTCCGGCGGCTATTAAAAATATGGTGGTCGATACCCACACGGCAAATGATTTTATTATGAAACCGCTGCCGAACCACTTATTTACCCGCGATACCTCCTGCTGGATTTATAACGGCGTATCCATTAATCCGATGGCGAAACCCGCCCGTCAGCGCGAAACCAATAATCTGCGCGCAATATATCGCTGGCACCCCGCATTTGCCGATGGCGAGTTTATTAAGTATTTCGGCGACGAGAATATTAATTACGACCACGCCACCCTGGAAGGCGGCGACGTATTAGTGATTGGCCGCGGGGCGGTATTGATCGGCATGTCAGAGCGCACGACGCCGCAGGGCGTGGAGTTCCTCGCCAACAGCTTGTTTAAACATCGTCAGGCCGAGCGCGTGATCGCCGTTGAGCTGCCGAAACATCGCTCCTGCATGCACCTCGACACCGTGATGACCCACATCGACGTGGACACCTTCTCCGTTTACCCGGAAGTGGTGCGCAAGGACGCCCAGTGCTGGACGCTCACCCCGGACGGACGCGGCGGCCTGCTGCGTACCCAGGAAACCGACCTGCTGCACGCCATCGAGAAAGCCCTCGGCATTAACCAGGTGCGCCTGATCACCACCGGCGGCGATGCCTTTGAAGCCGAACGCGAGCAGTGGAACGACGCCAACAACGTCCTGACCATCCGTCCGGGCGTGGTGATCGGCTACGAGCGCAACGTCTGGACCAACGAGAAATACGACAAAGCGGGCATCACCGTGCTGCCGATCCCGGGCGACGAGCTGGGACGCGGTCGCGGCGGCGCGCGCTGCATGAGCTGCCCACTGGAACGCGACGGAATTTAAAGGAGCCATCATGGAACGAAAACCCACTCTGGTTGTGGCCCTTGGCGGCAACGCGCTGCTCAAGCGCGGCGAGCCGCTGGAAGCGGACATCCAGCGCCAGAACATCGAGCAGGCCGCCCGCACCATCGCTGGCTTAACGGAACAGTGGCGCGTGGTGCTGGTGCACGGCAACGGCCCGCAGGTCGGACTGCTGGCGCTGCAAAACAGCGCCTACGACAAAGTCACTCCCTACCCGCTGGACGTTCTTGGCGCCGAAAGCCAGGGAATGATCGGCTACATGCTCCAGCAGGCGCTGAAAAACAATCTGCCCCAGCGCGAGGTCAGCGTCCTGCTCACGCAGGTGGAAGTGGACGCCGCCGACCCGGCGTTCAGCAACCCGACCAAGTACATCGGCCCGGTCTACAGCGAAGCCCAGGCGAAAGCGCTGGCCGCGGAAAAAGGCTGGGTGTTCAAGGTCGACGGGGCCTATTTCCGCCGCGTTGTGCCCTCTCCGCAGCCGAAGCGCATCGTGGAGAGCGACGCCATTACGGCGCTTATTCAGCGCGACCACCTGGTCATCTGCAACGGCGGCGGCGGCGTGCCGGTGGTGGAAAACGCCAACGGTTATCGCGGCATTGAGGCGGTGATAGACAAAGACCTCTCCGCCGCTCTGCTGGCGCGGCAGATCGAGGCCGATGCCCTGCTGATCCTCACCGATGCCGACGCAGTGTACCTCGACTGGGGCAAGCCGACCCAGCGCCCGCTGGCGCAGGTCACGCCGGAACTGCTCAGAGGCATGCAGTTCGACGCCGGATCGATGGGGCCAAAAGTGGCCGCCTGCCGCGAGTTTGTTGAAGCCTGCAACGGCATTGCCGGGATCGGCGCGCTGGCCGACGGCGCGGAGATCCTGGCGGGCGAGAAAGGCACGTTGATTCGTAACTGAGCACCCATTTCCCCTCACCCTAACCCTCTCCCCAAAGGGGAGAGGGGACGATTACACCCTCTCCCCTTTGGGGAGAGGGCTGGGGTGAGGGGTAAGGTCTTAGACATTAATTTTAAAAAGGATTTACCCATGACCATCAACCTGAAAAACCGCAACTTCCTGAAACTGCTGGACTACACCCCGGCGGAGATCCAGTACCTGATCGACCTCGCCATCGAGCTGAAGGCCGCTAAAAAAGCCGGTCGCGAAAAACAAACCCTGGTCGGGAAAAACATCGCCCTGATCTTTGAAAAAACCTCCACCCGCACCCGCTGCGCCTTTGAAGTGGGCGCGTTCGACCAGGGCGCGCAGGTCACCTACCTCGGCCCAAGCGGCTCGCAGATTGGCCACAAAGAGTCGATGAAGGACACCGCGCGCGTGCTGGGCCGCATGTATGACGGCATCGAGTACCGCGGCTACGGCCAGGCCATCGTTGAGGAGCTGGGCGAATACGCGGGAGTGCCGGTGTGGAACGGCCTGACCGACGAGTTCCACCCCACGCAAATCCTTGCCGACCTGATGACTATGCTGGAGCACTCTCCGGGCAAAACACTGCCGGAGCTGAGCTTTGCTTACCTCGGCGACGCGCGCAACAACATGGGTAATTCGCTGATGGTCGGCGCAGCCAAAATGGGGATGGATATCCGCCTTGTGGCGCCGAAATCCTTCTGGCCGGAGGCCGGGCTGGTTGAGCAGTGCCGCGCCATCGCCAAAGAGACCGGCGCGCGCATCACCCTCACCGACGATGTGGAAGAAGGCGTGCAGGGCACCGATTTCCTCTACACCGACGTGTGGGTTTCCATGGGCGAGCCGAAGGAGGCGTGGGCCGAGCGCGTTAGCCTGATGAAGCCGTATCAGATTAATGCGGACGTGATGAAGGCCACCGGTAACCCGAACGTCAAGTTCATGCACTGCCTGCCGGCGTTCCACAACGAACATACCAAAGTGGGCCGCGAAATCGAGATGGCGTACGGCCTGAAGGGGCTGGAGGTGACGGAAGAGGTCTTTGAATCACCGAACTCCATCGTCTTCGACGAAGCAGAGAACCGCATGCACACCATTAAAGCGGTCATGGTGGCGACACTCGGCGACTAATCACCGCCCGGCGCGCCGCGGGGTGCGCCGGGTTCAGGAGAACATCATGGGCAAGTTCAAATTTCCCTCCGCTTATACCATTCTCTTTTTTCTGATTGCCGTGGTTGCCGTGCTGACGTGGATTGTTCCGGCCGGGCAGTACCATATGGCGATGAACGAGGCGCTCGGCAAAGAAGTGCCGGTTGCTGGCACTTACGCGCACGTGGCAGCGCACCCGCAGGGGCTCGTCTCCGTGCTGATGGCGCCGATTGCCGGGCTGTACGATCCGGAGTCCGGCCAGGCCGGGGCGATCGACGTGGCGCTGTTTATTCTGATCATCGGGGGATTCCTCGGGATCGTCACTAAAACCGGGGCGATAGACGCCGGGATCGAGCGCGTCACCACCCGACTGCGCGGCCGCGAAGAGTGGATGATCCCGATCCTGATGGCGCTGTTTGCCGCCGGCGGCACGATTTACGGCATGGCCGAAGAGTCGCTACCCTTCTATACCTTACTTGTGCCGGTGATGCTGGCAGCGCGGTTCGATCCGGTGGTTGCGGCTTCTACCGTGCTGCTCGGCGCGGGGATCGGCACGCTCGGATCCACCATCAACCCGTTCGCCACGGTGATCGCCGCCAACGCCGCCGGGATCCCCTTCACCAACGGCATCATGCTACGCATCGCGCTGCTGGTGATCGGCTGGATCATCTGCGTGGCGTGGGTAATGCGCTACGCCCGCAAGGTGCGCAAGGATCCGTCGCTGTCGATCGTGGCGGATAAGCAGGAAGAAAATCTCGCCCACTTTCTCGGTAACAAGGGCGAGCAGTCGCTGGAATTTACCCCGGTGCGCAAACTCATCCTGGTGATCTTCGCCCTCGCCTTCGCGGTGATGATCTACGGCGTGGCGGTGCTGGGCTGGTGGATGGCGGAGATTTCGGCGGTGTTCCTCGCCAGTGCCATTATCGTCGGGCTGATCGCCCGCATGAGCGAAGAGGAGCTGACCTCAACCTTTATCAACGGCGCGCGAGATTTGCTGGGCGTCGCGCTGATAATCGGCATCGCGCGCGGTATCGTAGTGATCATGGATAAGGGCATGATTACCCACACCATTTTGCACAGCGCCGAGGGAATGGTCACCGGATTGTCGACGGTGGCGTTCATCAACGTGATGTACTGGCTGGAAGTGGTGCTGTCGTTTCTTGTGCCTTCTTCGTCCGGCCTGGCCGTTCTGACGATGCCGATCATGGCGCCCCTTGCCGATTTCGCTAACGTCAACCGCGACCTGGTGGTTACGGCTTACCAGTCGGCGTCCGGCATCGTCAACCTGATCACTCCCACCTCTGCCGTCGTGATGGGCGGGCTGGCTATCGCCCGCGTGCCCTACGTGCGTTATCTGAAATGGGTCGCGCCGCTGCTGGGGATTTTAACGGTGGTGATTATGGTGGCGTTAAGCCTGGGCGCTTTGTTGTGATTTGCCGGATGGCGCTGCGCTTATCCGGCCTACGGATCGGTGCGGTGCCACCGGTTATTTCGGGAACTGATATGGGAACTATGATGGATTACGAAGAGTACTCTCCCAAAGAGCAACTACAGCTAACGGTCTGCCAGCGTCTGATCGCGGAAAAGAGCTATCTCTCCCAGGAAGAGATCCGCCGTGACTTACAGGAGCGTGGTTTTGAGACCATCAGCCAGTCCACCGTTTCACGTCTGCTCAAGTTGCTTGGTGTCATAAAAATTCGCAATGCCAAAGGGCTAAAGATTTATTCGCTGAATCCCCAGCTGCGCCCGGCCCCCGACGCGGCGCGTACGGTCTCTGAAATGGTGGTGAGCGTGGAGCACAACAGCGAATTTATCCTTATCCATACCGTCGCCGGATATGGCCGCGCGGTGGCGCGTATTCTGGATTATCACCAGTTACCGGAAATTTTAGGTGTAGTGGCCGGGAGCAGTATTGTCTGGGTCGCGCCCCGCGTAGTGAAGCGCACCGCGCTGGTACATAAGCAAATTAATTATTTACTCAGAACGCATTAATATTCACAAAGAACCGTTTGCATTGAGTAAAGCGTGCATTAAATCGCTTGATCCCAAAAGCGAGCTGCGTATAATGCCCGACAATTTGCCGGGAGGAAGCATGGTCAAGCGTGTACGACATAACGTCTTACCGCGTCTGAAATCAGACGCTGGCCTGCCGTTTTTCTTCCCGTTGCTAAACCTATTCCCAGAGCCCCTCATTTGAGGGGCTTTTTTTTGCCCGGCGTCAGGAGATAAACATGAATCCGCTTTATCAAAAACACATCATTTCCATAAACGACCTCAGCCGCGAAGAGCTGGAACTGGTTCTGGAAACCGCGGCAAAACTGAAGGCCAATCCGCAACCGGAGCTGTTGAAGCACAAGGTGATTGCGAGCTGCTTCTTCGAAGCCTCGACCCGCACCCGCCTCTCCTTCGAAACCTCCATGCACCGTCTGGGCGCGAGCGTGGTGGGCTTCTCGGACAGCAGCAACACGTCGCTGGGCAAAAAAGGCGAAACCCTGGCGGATACCATTTCGGTTATCAGTACCTACGTTGACGCGATTGTGATGCGCCACCCGCAGGAGGGCGCGGCGCGTCTGGCGACCGAGTTTTCCGGCGGCATTCCGGTACTGAACGCCGGTGACGGTGCTAACCAGCATCCGACGCAGACCCTGCTGGATCTGTTCACCATTCAGGAGACGCAGGGCACGCTTGAGAACCTGAACATCGCCATGGTCGGCGACCTGAAATATGGCCGCACCGTCCACTCCCTGACCCAGGCGCTGGCGAAATTTAACGGCAACCGCTTCTTCTTTATCGCGCCGGACGCGCTGGCGATGCCGCAGTACATTCTCGACATGCTGGACGAGAAAGGCATCGCGTGGAGCCTGCACGCCAGTATCGAAGAGGTGATGGGCAACGTGGATATTCTCTACATGACCCGCGTGCAGAAAGAGCGTCTGGATCCGTCCGAGTACGCCAACGTGAAGGCGCAGTTCGTGCTGCGCGCCAGCGACCTTGAAGGCGCGCGTGACAATATGAAGGTGCTGCACCCGCTGCCGCGCATCGATGAGATCACCACAGACGTGGACAAAACGCCGCACGCCTGGTACTTCCAGCAGGCCGGAAACGGCATCTTCGCTCGCCAGGCGTTACTGGCACTGGTTCTGAATCGCGAATTAGCTCTGTAAGGGGAGACGACCATGACACACGATAACAAACTCCAGGTTGAAGCCATCAAGCGTGGCACCGTGATTGACCACATCCCTGCGCAGGTGGGCTTTAAACTGCTGACGCTGTTCAAACTGACCGAAACGGACCAGCGCATCACCATCGGCCTGAACCTGCCGTCGGGCGAAATGGGCCGTAAAGATCTGATCAAAATCGAGAACACCTTCCTGACCGACGAGCAGGTTAACCAGCTGTCGCTGTACGCGCCGGACGCCACGGTTAACCGCATCGACGATTACGACGTGGTGGGCAAATCCCGCCCAAGCCTGCCGGATCGCATCGAAAGCGTGCTGGTCTGCCCGAACAGCAACTGCATCAGCCATGCTGAGCCGGTTTCCTCCAGTTTCGCAGTGAAAAAACGCGCCAATGACATCGCACTCAAATGCAAATACTGCGAAAAAGAGTTTTCTCATTATGTGGTGCTGGCCAACTAATTGAGGTTGGTAATGAAATCCCGGCTGTTATAATGGCCGGGAACATTCTTAACGCTGTAATTCTGGAGAAAAAATGAGCAAAGTACTCGCGACGGAAAATGCACCAGCGGCTATCGGCCCATACGTTCAGGGCGTTGATCTGGGCAGCATGATCATCACTTCTGGTCAGATCCCGGTGAACCCAAAAACCGGTGAAGTGCCCGCCGACGTAGCGGCGCAGGCGCGTCAGTCGCTGGAAAACGTGCAGGCGATCGTGGAATCTGCCGGTCTGAAAGTGGGCGATATCGTCAAAACCACTGTTTTCGTGAAAGATCTGAATGATTTCGCGACCGTTAACGCCACTTACGAAGCGTTCTTCACCGAGCACAACGCGACCTTCCCGGCTCGCTCTTGCGTGGAAGTGGCGCGTCTGCCAAAAGACGTGAAAATTGAAATTGAAGCGATTGCCGTACGTCGCTAATTCAATTCAATTAAGAAAGGGCAGCTTAGCTGTCCTTTTTATTTCGACTATTTTTACTCTCCATATAAAATGACAAATCGCACCGTCCATTATTAAGCTTCTCCACCCGGTAATATTCTCTAATAATGGATGAGTAATGAAACTTTCAAAAATTGCACTTGCCCTCGCGACAGTGACCGTTGCATCGTCGGCATTTGCTCACGGCTATATTGAATCACCAGCCAGCCGCGCCTATATGTGTAAGCTTGGCCAAAATATTGATTGCGGCGCTGTACAGTATGAACCGCAGAGCGTGGAAAAAACTTCCGGTTTCCCGACCGGCGCTATGCCGCCGGACGGCCAGCTCGCCAGTGCAGGTATTTCCCAGTATTCTCAGCTGGATAAGCAAAGCCTGAATGCCTGGACCAAAAACCCGATAACAGCAGGCCCGCATGAGTTCGTCTGGCATCATACTGCACCGCATAAAACCACTAACTGGCGCTATTACATCACCAAACAAAATTGGGATCCAAATAAGCCGCTGACTCGCGATCAATTTGAATTAACTCCATTCTGTACGATCAACGGAAATAGTCAGGCACCAGCCGTAACAAAATCTATGACTTGCAATGTTCCTGCGCGTACGGGGTACCAGGTTATTTACGGCGTGTGGGAAATTGCGGACACCTCAAATAGCTTTTATCAGGCCATTGACGTTGATTTCGGGAATGGTGGCAACGTTACCCCGGATGAAACGCCTGCGATTGTTTCCGAATGGAGCAAAACCCTGAGCGGCCAGATTGCCGGTAATAACCTGAACGTGGGCGATAAGGTTATCGCACGCTTCTTCGACGCCAACGGTGAAGTGACCGCCATGCGTACCGAAATGACCATCGGCTCTGCTGAACAAGGCGACGCTAACCAGTGGTCTTACGATCTGGCGCAGAAGATCAACACCGCTCAGAGCGATGTCCGCGTCGGTGTTAAAGATGAAGCCGGTGACATCAGCCCGGTTCACGGCGCCAACAGCGTATTCGTGAAAGACGGCAGCACGCTGAAATCCGTTGCCATCTCCTATGAAGAGCAAAAAGCGCAGGTGAGCGAGACCATCGCCGTTTCCGATCTGCAATACAGCAAAATCGAACATGGCAACGCGACCGTCACCTTCCACGTCAACACGCAGGGTGACGTTAATTTTGAAGCGCACGTGATGAACCACCACGGTGCGGAAAAAGGTTACCTGAAGCAGGACATGAACAACGTCAATCAGGACGTGACCATGACGCTGACTGACGTGACGGCGGGACACCATATGCTGAAATACTACGCGACCAATAAAGACGGCACGATGTTCGCCCAGGACGTGCTGAACCTGATGCTGGAAAGCGATGCGGCTGCGGACAGCACCGGCCACCACGACTTTACCTTCCCGGAGAATATCGCCTCGTACAAAGCAGGCACCGTGGTACTACAGCCAAAAGACGGTAAGACCTACGAATGTAAGCCTTTCCCGTACAGCGGCTACTGCGTGCAGTACAGCCCAACCGCAAACCAGTTTGAGCCTGGCGTTGGCGCGCACTGGAAAGAGGCGTGGGTGTTGAAGAACTGAGTGGAAAAACCTTACCCCTCACCCTAACCCTCTCCCCAAAGGGGAGAGGGTACCGATAGTGCCCCTCGCCCCTATGGGGAGAGGGGTTGGGGTGAGGGGTATTTTTTTCTACTGATTCTGCGTCGCACGCAGCAGCGTTTCCAGCGGGTACACCGCCGCAATCACCACCTCGTCCTGGATTTTCGCCGCGTTATCCAGTTCGCTCTGGATCGACGCGATCTCTTTATCATCCAGCGTTCCCTGACGTGCCACCAGATCCGTCAGCCGCAGGCCAATCGAGGCCAGCTTGTCCACCTCCTGAATCACCGGTTTGATGGCCTTCAACTGATAGCTGTTTTCGCTCAAGGCCAGCACGTCGCTGGTGTTGTTCTGCCAGCGGTTAAAGACGTGGCGCAGCGCGTCGGCGCTCTCCGTGTCTTCCGCGTCGCTCACCAGACGATCAACCCATTTATTCATCTGACGCACGGTCGCACTTTCCGCGTTTAGCGCGTCAGCGAGCCGGTTGAGCGGCTCAAACTGATGATAGTTTCCGGCCTGGAACTTAAGATGCTGACGGGTGTAATACTGCGCCGGTTCAAGCGCCTGGGCGAGGATTTGCAGCGGCAAGGTATCCGCATTGTTAGCGAGGCGCGTGAACTGTATCTGCTGCTGGGTATGCTGCTGTAGCCCAACCGATACCGTGGACCAGCTGTCCATCGCCTGTAGCCGGGTATACATGTTGTCGATGTCGTTGACGTCCTTCGCCGACCAAAGCCGCTCCGCCACCGCAAAGGCGCGCGGCCACAGACGGATATCCAGCACTGGCGCGACCACGTTTTCCGCCCACAGCGCGGCTTCACCGCCGAGCAGATTGGCCTCGTTCGCCGGGTCCGGCACCACCGGCGGAACGCCTTTCGGCACCTCGTCCAGACGCGTGCCGCTAATCGGGTAGCGGGCGTTACCCACCAGGAAATAGCCGCTGAGCTTATCGTTCTCAACAGAAACGACCGGACGCGTTTCACCCATCCAGGTATCAACGGTAAACGTTACCTGATTGTCGTCCCGCCACTGAATGTTATCCACCGCCCGACGCGATTTCCCGGCAAAATCAATGAATCCGCGCCAGCCAGCATCGCCTTTCACCAGCGTAAAGCTGCCTTCCACCGGCTTGCCTTTCAGACGCGGCATGGAGAAAGCCCAGCTCTGGATGCTGTCGGTGTCTGCTATCACATCCACGCCGTTCAACCCCTGCGGCACAATTTCATTGCGGTAGTGGTAGGCGGTGGATTGCGGCTGATCAAGGTAGAAACCGGTAGAGAGAATGCCCTTATAGCCGTTCTGCGCCACCTGCCCCAGCGCGTCCTGTCCCTGCCAGGACTGGATCAGAATGCTTTTCGGCAGATCGGGATGGTAGACCTCATCCCAGCCAACCATCTGCCGGTGGTGCTTCTCAAGGATCGTCTCCAGCTTGCGGTTGAAATACGCCTGCAACGCATGGCTGTCCGCCAGTTTGTTGTCGCGCATGAATCTCTGGATCGCAGCGTTCGCTTTCCACTGGCTGTCGTCAACCTCATCGCCGCCAATATGCAGATACGGATCCGGGAAGATCGCCGCCAGTTCGCTGACCATCGCGTCGGCAAAGGTATAGGTCGCCTCTTTGGTGGGATCCAGCACTGGCTTAAGCACGCCCCAGTGGCGCTCCATGGCGTACGGCCCCGGCGCGCTCATCAGCTCCGGGTAGGCGACGGCAATCGCCGAGGCGTGGCCCGGCATATCAATTTCCGGCACCACGCGTATGCCGCGCTCGGCAGCGTAACGCACAATCTCGCGCATCTGCTCCGGGGTGTAGAACAGCCCATCGCTGGCAAGCTGGGTTAATTTTGGATAACGCTTCGAGGTAAAGCGCCAGCCCTGATCGTCCGTCAAATGCCAGTGCAGGACGTTGAGCTTAGCCGCGGCCATGCCGTCGATCTGGCGTTTGATATCGGGTAACGGGATGAAATGGCGCGCTGAATCGAGCAGCAGCCCGCGCCACGGGAAGCGCGGCGAATCTTCAATGGTAACCCACGGAATCGAGGTGTTTTCGGCGCCGTTCTGCATCAGCTGGAGCAAGGTTTCCATGGCGCGCAGCGCGCCGAAGCGGGTGTTGGCGGAGATATTTACGCCGTTGGCGTCCACCGTGAGTTTATAGCTCTCATCGCTGTCCGGCAGCGGCTGCGGCTTCACTTTTTTAGCGATGGAAATACGGATGGTTGGCTTGTCAGGTTTTTCGGCCTGCGGCTGTAGCGTCCAGCCAGTTTGCAGGGCGATGCGCTGGCGCAGGCGGTTGACCGCATCCCCCAGATCGTCGCCACTGACGCTCACGGTGAGTTGATTGGTAAGCACCAGCGCACCCTGCGTGGTCGGGCGTTCAACCTTCGCAGGCCAGGGCATTAAGGGAAGGTCGCCTGCCGGGGCGGCAAAGGCGGAGGCGCCGAGCATGAGCCCGGCGGTTAAGAGGCTGTACCGTAACATGAATGTTCCTTATCTGACGGGCCAAATAAAGGCAAAACATTCTGTTAACATGCGCTCAAATTGTCGTCAAGCGAATGCGCCGACGGAGATCACAGGTTGTTGAATTTGGGAGGAAAGCCAGTCTCCTCACCCCGACCCTCTCCCCAAAGGGGAGAGGGTGTAATCATCCCCTCTCCCTTCTAGGGAGAGGGTCAGGGTGAGGGTATGTTTTTACTGCCATCCATACCGACGGCTATAGAACCCTTTGACCATCTGCGTCAGCACCATGTAACCCGCGAGGATCGCCACCAGCCACGGGAAGTAGCTCAGCGGCAGCGCCTGAAGTTGCAGGTAACTTGCAAGCGGCGAGAACGGCAGCGCGATCCCGAGCGCCATCACAATGCCCGTCATCACGATCAGCGGCCATGCGGCACGGCTCTGGATAAACGGAATGCGGCGGGTGCGGATCATATGCACAATCAGGGTCTGGGACAGCAGCCCCACCACGAACCAGCCGGACTGGAACAGCGTCTGGTGTTCCGGGGTGTTGGCGTGGAACACAAACCACATCAGGCAGAAGGTCAGAATGTCAAAGATGGAGCTGATTGGCCCAAAGAACAGCATAAAGCGCCCCAGATCGGCGGGGTTCCAGCGCTGCGGCTTCTGGATCTGCTCGTCGTCCACGTTATCAAACGGGATGGCGACCTGAGAGACATCGTACATCAGGTTCTGAATCAGCAGGTGCAGCGGCAGCATCGGCAGGAACGGCAGGAAGGCGCTCGCCACCAGCACGCTGAAGACGTTACCGAAGTTGGAGCTGGCGGTCATTTTGATGTATTTGAGCATATTGGCGAAGGTGCGACGCCCTTCGATGACGCCCTCCTCCAGCACCATCAGGCTCTTTTCCAGCAGAATGATATCTGCCGCCTCGCGGGCGATATCCACCGCGCCGTCCACGGAGATACCGATATCCGCCGCACGCAGGGCTGGCGCATCGTTGATGCCGTCGCCCATAAAGCCCACCACGTGCCCTTCACGACGCAGCAGAGTGACGATGCGTTCTTTGTGCATCGGCGTCAGGCGGGCAAACAGCGTGGTGCGCAGGGCAAGCTCGGCCAGCTCATCGTCGGACAGGTGCTCAATGTCGCTCCCCACCACGACGTCGCCCGCGTCCAGGCCCACTTCGTGGCACACTTTGGCCGCCACCAGCTCGCTGTCGCCGGTCAGGATTTTGACGGTGATCCCGCTCGCTTTCAGTGCTTTCAGCGCCGGCGCGGTGGTCTCTTTCGGCGGATCGAGGAATGCGATGTAACCCTCGAGGATCAAATCGGATTCATCGATACGCTGGTAGTCCCCTTCCCGCGCGGGCAGGAACTTGCTTGCTACCGCCACCACGCGCAGCCCCTGACGGTTCAGGTTATCGGTGACGCGTTTGATGCGGCGCAGCATGGTCTCATCCAGCGGCACGATCTCGCCGTTATGACGCACCTGCGTGGAAACATTCAGGATCTCCTGCAATGCCCCTTTGCAGATCAGCTGATGTACGTCCGGCTGCTCGCTGACCACCACCGACATGCGGCGCCGTTCAAAGTCGAACGGAATTTCGTCCACCTTCTGCCAGCGGCCGGAGAGCATGCGGGCAGACTCTTCATCCACACCTTCCAGCACCGCCACGTCGAGCAGGTTTTTCAGCCCTGTCTGGTAGTGACTGTTCAGCCACGCGCTGTACAGCACCCGTTCGCTGGTCTTTCCGGCGATATCGGTGTGGTTCTCCAGCACGATTTTGTCCTGGGTCAGGGTGCCGGTTTTATCGGTGCAAAGAATATCCATCGCGCCAAAGTTCTGGATGGCGTCGAGGTGTTTGACGATCACCTTTTGTTTAGAGAGTTTGACCGCCCCGCGCGCCAGCGTGGAGGTGACAATCATCGGCAGCATTTCCGGCGTTAAGCCGACAGCCACGGAGAGGGCGAACAGCGCCGCTTCCCACCAGTCACCTTTGGTGTAGCCGTTGATCAGCAGGACAATCGGCGTCATGACCATCATAAAGCGGATCAGCAGCATGCTGACGCGGCCAATGCCTTTCTGGAATGCGTTCGGCTCGCTCTCCTGCTCGCTGACGCGTCCGGCAAGCTGCCCAAACCAGGTGTTGCCGCCGGTAGCGGTGACAATGGCCTGCGCCGTGCCGCTGACCACCGTGGTGCCCATAAAGCACAGGGTGTCGCATTCCAGCGGGTTCATCTGCTGCGGATCGCGGGTCCTCGCCACCTTCTCCACGGGCAGGGATTCACCGGTGAGTGACGCCTGCGCGACGAACAGATCCCGCGCCTGGATGATGCGTAAATCCGCCGGGATCATGTCCCCCGCCGCCAGCTTCACCAGATCGCCCGGCACCAGCTGGTCAATGGGCAGTTCAATCCAGGCGTTTTCGCCGAGGTCGTTAATCACACGCGACACGGTGGCAGTATTGCTGACCATCGCTTTCAGCGCATCCGCCGCTTTGGTGGAACGCGCTTCCTGAATAAAGTTAAGCAGCGTGGAGATCCCCACCATCAGGGCAATTACGCCTGCGGCAAACAGATCTTCAGTGGCGTAAGAGATAATCCCGAGCACCGTCAGCAGCAGGTTGAACGGATTGCGGTAGCAGAGCCACAGGTGGACCCACCAGGGAGAGGGTTTTTGCGCCGGGATCTGGTTATCGCCATGTTCCTCGCGGATTTTTGACACTTCTTGCGCGTTCAGCCCTTCCGGGTGGCCGCCAAAGGCGCGCCAGACTTCGTTTTCATCCATCGCCGCCACGTTCAGGCAGCGCTCGGTCAGGGAAGCGGGGATTTCCGCGCCCGCCAGGGTGTTGGCATTTGGCAGCGGATCGCGCGCAATCAGGCGATGTGGCAGGTGGCGGCTCAGCTGCGCGAACAGCTGCCGGGTGATATTTTTCAGCATAGTCATTCCCCCGCATCCGCAAAGGCGGACGCAGTTTTCCCGCAGGCGTGGCAGAGCCGTACCTGTCAGGCACTTAATTTATCAAGCAGGAACGTATGAACGTTGCTGCCTCACGCCGGTGAGACAGCAAAAGGCTGGCTTACCGGAAAGAAGGTTTTCTCCTGGTCAGGAGAGGTGTGGGATCGGGATCCATGTGGCCTCCGGTAAGTTAAAAATGGGATGTCGTCGCGCAGTATAAGGATTTAACCATACCTTTTGTGACTATTCGGGCGGTATGATACCCCCTCGTAAATAAACCGCACGTAAACCAGACTTTGCCCATAGCGAATTCGCAGGATAGCATTAGGCTCAACTGATTATTTTATCGTTGTTACAGGGAATACAGCATGCAGAACCGCCTTACGATTAAAGACATCGCGCGTTTAAGCGGCGTGGGGAAATCGACCGTCTCACGCGTGCTTAACAACGAAAGCGGTGTCAGCGAGCGCACACGCGAGCGCGTCGAGGCGGTGATGAATCAGCACGGTTTTTCCCCTTCCCGCTCCGCGCGCGCCATGCGCGGGCAGAGCGATAAAGTGGTCGCCATTATTGTCTCGCGTCTGGATTCCCTCTCCGAAAACCTCGCCGTACAGACGATGCTGCCCGCGTTCTACGAGCAGGGCTACGATCCGATCATGATGGAGAGTAAGTTTTCCGCGCAAATGGTGGAGGAGCATCTCGGTATGCTTCAGCGCCGCAACATTGATGGCGTAGTGCTGTTCGGGTTTACCGGCCTTAAAGAGGACATGCTTAAACCCTGGCAGCCGTCTCTGGTGCTGCTGGCGCGCGACGCCAGCGGGTTTGCCTCTGTCTGTTACGATGACGAAGGGGCAATCGTGATCCTGATGCAGCGCCTGTATGAACAGGGCCATCGGCATATCAGCTATCTCGGCGTGCCGCATGCCGACATCACCACCGGCAAGCGTCGCCATGAAGCGTACCTGGCGTTTTGTAAAAAAAACAATCTCCCCGCCGTGGCCGCGCTGCCTGGACTGGGTATGAAACAGGGATATGAGCAGGTCGCCAGCGTGCTGACTGCACAAACCACCGCCCTGGTGTGCGCCACGGATACCCTTGCATTGGGTGCGAGCAAATATTTGCAGGAACAACGCATCGGGGAGTTGCAGTTAGCGAGCGTGGGAAGCACGCCGCTGATGAAGTTCTTACACCCGGAGATTATCAGCGTTGACCCGGGTTATGCCGAGTCTGGCCGGCAGGCTGCCGCGCAGCTGATCGAGCAAATTACCGGGCGTACCGAGCCCCGTCAGATCGTTATTCCAGCCCGCCTGTCGTAGAACGTGTCAGGAAGAAAAGTAAGCGCAGGGAGCAGAAAATCAATTAGCGTATCAATGTCTCCTGCGCCATTTCTTTCGATATTATGCACAACAGCGATCGTTCCATGAATCACGATATAGGATATTGCCTTCCATATACTTCCATGTGATCGCCTCATAGCGCAATTCGAGCGTTTCGAGGTGAGTACTGCTCGTGCCGTTGGGTGACAGATATGGCGCTACCGTTGTGAACTTCACGTTTTCAAGAATGATGTTAAAATACTCGGCTTCGATCCCTGAGTCCAAAATACGGTACATTTTGATTGTCGCTTTCTTCATTGTTCGACCTTCGCACACCGCACGGTACAGAAGGGGAGTTGTCTGATCGAATTCTTTAATTATTGTGATTGGGCGGTGAACACGAGTACCAGTGAGTTTTCCCCAATGGGAGTCAACCGGGATGGTCACACCGTGAGAGAATGATTTTAATTCAATAGAGCCCAGGCGCAGCGGTATCATGCAGCTACCGACAACCGGCGAACCGTTCTCATCTTCAAGCCATAAGTGTGCGGGAGTAGACATATAATTTCCTTATTAGTTGATATCAATATTGGAGTGTTCAGCCTTTTATATAACGGCCAAAAATAATCATTACGGCAATGAAGAAAACACCGACTGGCCAGACTGGGCTTCCTGGAAAGAAATGAGCCTGAATAATGGCGAATATAATTGTTAGCGCGGTTGGGCCGTAAACTGAAAAGAAAGTTCTCCCTTGCCAACGTAAAAAACGTTTTATATAGTTCAGCATGACTATTGGATCATCCTGCTAATGATGTCTGCAATTTGGTCATTCGACGCCCATTGCGCTTTCATCGCGCACGCCCGATGAAATATCGGCTCAATGAGAAAATAGAGCATTTCCAGTCCTTGCGCATAAAGTGCAGAATAATAGGCAGGGAATTGAATATGCAGTCGATAAGCACTGTCTGCAGCTTTCTGCACGACACCATAAAAACCTATAAGGGCAATACCCCGGGATGCCCATGTTCCTGCAATGGCGCTGAGTTCGAGACTGAGGTTTAAACCAAGTCGAACGTAAGAGGCGACAGCTAATGTAAATCCAGCACCTGTGAGAGTAACTGCTGCAACATGAACATTTACGGCCATCAGGCGCTGCTTGATGTATTCTAACTGGTCTGAGGTTTTGTTTTTGAAAATTTCTTCAAAGTAGATTTGTAGCATGTTATAGGCGACATCAACGCCACTGAGCACCTTATAAACGGCATCCCTGAAACGTATATCTTCGGTCTTTTGTCTCTGGCAAACGTCATTGTATTCATCGGTGAAACATGAGGTGTAATACAACAGACGAGTCGCGCCTTTACTTATCGTATCCACATGATTTTTAACTTGCTCACTTACACCTGTAATAGCATGGTCGAGCTTTAACGCAAGTATTTTATTGGCCTGTAGATAACTGATGATCTCGTTGTTTCCGTACATACGCGCCCCAGACTTTTTTAACAATTTGAAAGCAGCCTATGCCTGAACGCGATATGAATGTTCCAACCAGATCACGTTTAGGTCTGGTAAACGTATTTTTAAGATATTGACCCGGTATTTCTTCAAAAATATTAACTATTAACCTCATGAATTTAGAATATTTTTATATCACTCCCCTCACAGCCCGTAAGCTTCAGACATAAATCTCAAAGGGCATACACGCGCTTGAACACATATCAAGAAACGCATCCAGATAGCCCCCGCTAACGGATTATTGTGATCTTCGCCCGATTTCGGGAACGTTCCCATTTTCGCCGTCACGTTGAAGGAGTAGGCTTGCGCACAGGTCATAACCCCTTTCACCATCTGTCATGAGGTTTCATGATGAGTAAAGTCAAACAAGCCGATATCGATCAGCTGATCGTCCTGGTCGGCGGACGCGAGAACATCGCCACCGTCAGCCATTGCATTACCCGCCTGCGCTTCGTGCTGAACGATCCGGCCAAAGCCAATCCGAAAGCCATTGAAGAGTTGAAAATGGTTAAAGGCTGCTTCACCAACGCCGGGCAGTTCCAGGTGGTGATTGGTACCGAAGTGGGCGATTACTATCAGGCTCTGCTGGCGACTACCGGGCACTCTTCCGCCGATAAAGAGCAGGCGAAGAAGGCAGCGCGCCAGAATATGAAATGGCATGAGCAGCTGATTTCCCATTTTGCGGAGATCTTCTTCCCACTGCTGCCTGCGCTGATCAGCGGGGGCTTAATTCTGGGCTTCCGTAACGTCATCGGCGATGTGCCAATGAGCGACGGCAAAACCCTGGCGCAGATGTACCCGGCGCTGCAAAGCATCTATGACTTCCTGTGGCTGATTGGCGAAGCCATCTTCTTCTATCTGCCGGTCGGGATCTGCTGGTCAGCGGTGCGCAAGATGGGCGGAACGCCCATTCTCGGAATCGTACTCGGCGTGACGCTGGTCTCTCCGCAGTTAATGAACGCTTACTTACTTGGTCAGCAAACGCCAGAGGTGTGGAACTTCGGCCTGTTTACCATCGCCAAAGTGGGCTACCAGGCGCAGGTTATCCCGGCATTGCTGGCGGGTCTGGCGCTGGGCTTTATTGAGACGCGTCTGAAGCGCATCGTGCCGGACTATCTCTATCTGGTGGTGGTCCCGGTCTGCTCGCTGATCCTGGCGGTGTTCCTGGCGCATGCCTTTATCGGTCCGTTTGGCCGCATGATTGGCGACGGCGTGGCCTTCGCGGTCCGTCACCTGATGACCGGCAGCTTCGCACCGATTGGCGCCGCACTGTTCGGCTTCCTGTACGCTCCGCTGGTGATCACCGGCGTGCACCAGACCACGCTGGCGATCGATATGCAGATGATCCAGAGCCTCGGCGGCACGCCGGTCTGGCCGATCATCGCCCTGTCTAACATTGCGCAGGCCTCCGCTGTAACCGGCATTATTATCGTCAGCCGTAAGCACAACGAGCGTGAGATCTCCGTTCCGGCTGCTATCTCCGCCTACCTCGGCGTCACTGAACCGGCGATGTACGGTATCAACCTGAAATATCGCTTCCCGATGCTCTGCGCGATGATCGGCTCCGGTCTGGCGGGCTTGCTGTGCGGCCTGAACGGCGTAATGGCAAACGGGATTGGCGTCGGCGGCCTGCCGGGTATCCTCTCCATTCAGCCTTCATTCTGGCAGGTATTTGCGCTGGCGATGGCGGTGGCGATTATCATCCCAATGGCGCTGACTACCGTGGTTTACCAGCGTAAGTTCCGTCAGGGCACGTTGCAGATTGTTTAATTCCCTTTTTCGGGGCGCAGTTGCGCCCCTTCGCATTTGCAGGAACGTACTATGAATACCCTTCCTCACTGGTGGCAGAACGGCGTTATCTATCAGATTTACCCAAAGAGTTTTCAGGATACCACCGGCAGCGGCACCGGCGATCTGCGCGGCGTAACGCAGCGCCTTGACTACCTGAAAACCCTTGGCATTGACGCCATCTGGCTGACGCCGTTTTATATCTCGCCGCAGGTGGATAACGGTTACGACGTGGCGAACTACACTGCCATCGACCCGACCTACGGCACGCTGGACGACTTTGACGAGCTGGTTGCCCGGGCGCATGAACGTGGCATCCGCATTGTGCTGGATATGGTCTTTAACCACACGTCCACGCAGCACGCCTGGTTCCGTGAGTCGCTGGATAAAGCGAGTCCGTACCGTGAGTTCTATATCTGGCGCGACGGTACGCCGGACGCGCTTCCCAACAACTGGCGCTCCAAGTTTGGCGGCAACGCCTGGCGCTGGCATGCCGAAAGCGAGCAGTATTATCTGCATCTGTTCGCGCCGGAGCAGGCGGATCTCAACTGGGAAAACCCGGCGGTGCGCGCCGAGCTGAAAAAAGTGTGCGAGTTCTGGGCCGATCGCGGCGTGGACGGCTTGCGTCTGGACGTCATTAACCTGATTTCAAAAGATCAGGATTTCCCGGACGACACCATCGGGGATGGCCGACGTTTCTACACTGACGGGCCGCGCATCCACGAATATCTTCAGGAGATGAGCCGGGATGTCTTTACGCCGCGCAACCTGATGACGGTGGGCGAGATGTCCTCCACCTCGCTGGAGAACTGTCAGCAGTATGCGTCGCTCGACGGGCGCGAGCTGTCGATGACCTTTAACTTCCATCATCTGAAGGTGGACTACCCCGGCGGCGAAAAGTGGACGCTGGCGAAGCCGGACTTCGTGGCGCTGAAAACCCTTTTCCGCCACTGGCAGCAGGGGATGCACAACAAAGCCTGGAACGCGCTGTTCTGGTGTAACCATGACCAGCCGCGCATCGTGTCACGCTTTGGTGACGAAGGGGAACACCGCGTGGCGGCGGCGAAAATGCTCGGCATGGTGCTGCACGGGATGCAGGGCACGCCGTATATCTATCAGGGTGAAGAGCTGGGCATGACCAACCCGCATTTCAGCCGTATCACCGACTACCGCGACGTAGAAAGCCTGAATATGTTCGCCGAACAGCGGGCTAACGGCCGCGATACGGATGAACTGCTGGCGATTCTGGCGAGTAAGTCACGTGATAATGGGCGCACGCCGATGCAGTGGGACGCCTCGCACAATGCGGGCTTTACCGGGGGCGAACCGTGGATTGGTGTCTGCGACAACTACGAAATCGTGAACGCCCGCGCGGCGCTGGACGACCCCGACTCGGTGTTCTACACCTATCAGTCGCTGATTCGCCTGCGCAAAACCCTGCCGGTGCTGACGTGGGGGGATTATGAGGATCTCCTGCCTGACCACCCTTCCCTGTGGTGCTATCGCCGCCAGTGGCAGGGGCAAACGCTGATAGTGGTGGCGAACCTGAGCCACGAGCGCCAGCAGTGGCAGCCCGCCCCCGCAGAGCGAGCATGGCAGGTGGCACTCAGCAACTATGAAGAGGTTCCCTTCCGACCCGATACGTTGCTATTGCGCCCGTTTGAAGCTATCTGGTGGGTACAGGAATAAACCTCAGGAGATACAGCATGCTGTATCTCTTTTTTTATGTTTAGCGATACGCTAAATGTACGACGATAACTTTTACAATATGGCGCACTCAAAATAAAAATAGCCTGCCAATTAAATAACCTCGGCAGGATATTATGAAAAAGACAATTATTAAAGCAACGTGTATTAGCGTATTATTATTGAGCACGCAGGGATGGTGCGGAAATACGTCCGTCGATCTTCGCTTTGGTCATAATACACGCTCAGATGTAAATGATTCACGTATTAAGGTCATGCATCAGGCGAATAACGGTTTTTACTTTTCCGTTGAAGCCGCACAAAACCATAACGATACGTTTTTTGGTGATACCGACAGATATAATCCCGACGACAAAGGGCTAACGGAAGCGGCACAGGAAATCGAAACGCGCTGGCGTTTTGATCTGGGAAATGGTTTCGCCGTTGCGCCAGGGATGGTAACCGTCTTCACCACCAGCAATACGCATTACCGCCCTTTTATTCAGGGCTGGAAAGCATTCGATAACGGTCTGAATCTCTCCGCCCGCTACCGCTATAACACCGTCAATGACGCGCACAGCGATAAAGAACTCGACGGCAGCGGTTATACCCGCCGCCAGTCACACCAGTTCGACATTTGGTTCGCGTATAACATCGGCAAATTCGGTATGTCCTACAACCCGCGCTTCCGCTGGCAGGATAACGTCGATCAGGGAACCGGGGATGACACCTACTGGGAGCATACCGTCGCATTCAACTACAAGCTCGACGACGGCTGGACGCCTTACGTCGAGCTTGTATCGCTGGATAAAACCTATATCAACGATGACGGCAACCATGAAAATGATTATGCCGTACGTCTGGGAATAGTTAAGCAGCTCTGACGGCCTGACTACACCGTATCGTGCTGTAGCAGCCTGCAGCCGATACGGTCCACGGCGCTCAACAGTTCAAGCTGACCTTCCCGCTGATACAAAGACACTGCGTTAATGTCGATTGGTAACGGCCAGCATAGCGTTGAGATCGACACCAATGTCGACCCCTGACGGGTAATCGCAATAATCTTCAACCCTTTGCGCAGCGCGTTACGCGCCATTTCAATCAGCGACTGCGTCTCCCCGGATTTACTGATCAACACCAGCGTCCCCTTCGATACCCGCGTCAGCTGGTGCATGTCATTCAAAATAAGGTGCGGCAGGCTCGCCAGCGACAAAAAGCGCGACAGGTAGTTGAGGCTGGTGAGCGAGGCTCCCCGTGCGTACAGATAGATATGGCTGGAATGCGTAAGCAACCTGGCCATTTCTGTCACAATATCATCCGCCTGTGACCCCGTGTCGGGGGCGGCAGGTGCAGGCGTAAAATGGTCGCGTAAAAAACGGTACCGAAGCTCGGTATAGCTTTTATAGCCCATTTTTTTACATACACGATTAACGGATGTTGTCGTGGTAAAGGTATCACGGGCAATCTCTTTTGCCGATATATTAGAAATATTACACGCATGATGCTGAATGTATTCAAATATCAAACGCTCACTTCCCTGGAATGAATTCATCTATTACGCCCCGTTTAATCCCGCGATGATATTAACACAACAGAGAAATAGTCTCTGGAAGGCGCTTCACACATTGCATTTACGCGTATCACGATACGTAATTAGTATTAGCAAACATTAAAAACTGTTTTAGGTTCTCTTTATACTTCCCCTGTTTTCACATTCAGGGAATTATGACAATGACGAAACAAAAAGTTGTCGCGGTAACAGCCTGTCCAACAGGCATCGCACACACCTTTATGGCGGCAAATAAAATTATTGCATGGGCTAACGAGCACAATATTGAGGTAAAGGTCGAAACGCAGGGCAGCGATGGCGTTCAAAACCGCTTAACAAAACAGGATATCGCCTCCGCCACGGCCATTATTCTGGCAACCGACGTTCCCATTCAGGATGCCGAGCGTTTTGAAAACCTTCCTCACCTTCAAACCCGCACACAAGAGCTGATCAAACATACCGATCGCTATCTGCGTCGGGCGCTGGCCATGGAAAAAAACGTCACCACTGTCGCACAAGAAGACGATCTCCAGCGTTCGGCTTACCAGATTTTTATTGGCCATATTATGGCGGCCATCAGCTATATGCTGCCGGTCGTGGTGATGGGCGGGCTGATGATGGCGACGGCCAAAATTACCGGGCAGTTTATTAACATCGAACATTCGCCGTTCAGCGTGCTGGATAAAGTGGGCTTTATGACCATTAAGTTCATGTATCCCGTTTTTGCCATGTATCTGGCGTTTTCCATTGCTGGTAAACCCGCGCTTATCCCCGGGCTTATCGGCGGCATCATGTCAGACGAAGTCTATAAGCGCTTCTTTGATATCGAAGGCTTTATGCCATCCGGCTTTTTTGGTGCCATTGGTATCGGCTTTTTTGTGGGCTATCTGGTGCGCTGGCTCAATGATTCGATTCACGTCCGTCAGCAGCTCACCACCATTAAAACCATGCTTGTCGTCCCACTCATCACCGGCATTACGCTGGTGATGGTCATGGAATATTTGATCAACCCGATTTTTGGCTCGCTTAACCAGCTGATGGTGGTCTTTTTTACCTCGGCAGGTGACACAGGACGCGGGTTCTATTCCGCGATGATCGCCGCAGGTACCGCATTCGACCTCGGCGGTCCGGTCAACAAGGCGGCAGGCTCGGTCGCGCTCGGCCTGAATGGCATGAGCGAGACGTTTGATTTAACCGCCCGTGAACTCTCCATCGTGATCCCCTCCATCGGCGTCGGCTTTGCTGCGTTCCTCAACGGTCGCTTTGGATTACCGGATGTCTTTAGCCAGGAGGAGAAAACCGTCGGTAGCACCTCGTTGTTGCTGGGCGTGATTGGGATCTCCGAAGGCGCGATCCCGTTCATCCTGAAAAACCCACGTCTTATCCCGGTGTTCATGACCGGTGCCGTCGCCGGCGCGCTGGTCGCTATTACCCTTGGCGTGAAGCAGACGCTGCCTCTGCCAGCCGTCTGGGGCTGGCCGCTGGCGACTAATGTAGCGGGCTACCTGGCGAGCGTCGTTATTGGCGCATTGATTTGCGCTCTGGGCGTGCTCTATGTCAGCCCAAAGAACGCTAGATAAGGGGAACGTCATGAATCAGATCCACATCATTGCCCATACGCACTGGGATCAGGAGTGGTATTTCACCCGCCAGGACAGCATGGTGCTGGCGTCATCTAACTTTGCGGACGTCATCGACACGCTGGAGCAGGACCCCGCTTACACCTGCTATCACCTTGACGGACAGATGGCGGTAGTGGAGGATTTTCTCGTCATCAATCCCGATTATCGCGCCAGGCTGGAAAAACTGGTCAGAGGAAAAAGGATCTTTGTAGGGCCGTGGTATACCCAGACGGACACCTACAACGTGCATGGCGAATCCATTATTCGCAATCTCAAGTACGGCATCTTCGCCGCCCGTAAGCTGGGGCACGCCATGCAGGTCGGGTATCTTCCGGACACCTTCGGCCACAATGCGCAAATGCCCACGATTTTGCAGGGCTGCAATATCGACAACATCGTCTTCTGGCGCGGCATCGATCACGACAGACAGGCGAAAAGCAGCCAGTTCCTGTGGCGGGCGCCGTCAGGTGCGACCGTTATCGCCTGCGCGATGGCATTCGGTTACGGCGCGGCTAAAAACATCTCCTCTGACGCGAGCCATTTGCAGGGAAAAATCTTCCCGATGGTCAATCTCCTGCGCTCGCGGGCCGAAATAAATGACCTGCTGCTGCCCTGCGGCGGCGATCAGGTCAGTATCGACCCGGCGCTGCCGAAAATTCTACAGATCGCCAGCGCACGCTCCCCCAATGAAGACCGGTACGTTATCAGTTCGCTGGAGCGCTACGTCGACATTCTGCGCGCGCAGCGTGAACAGTTTGAACGCTGGGAAGGAGAGCTGAAATCGCCGCGCTATACCCGCATCCATAAAACGATCGGCTCCGTGCGCTACGACATCAAAAAGAAAAATGATGATGTTGAGCAGTTCATCCTGCGGCGGCTGGAGCCGACAATCGCCATGGCGCGTCATCAGGGGCTGCCGGTGAACCTCTCGGTGGTCGATACCCTCTGGAAAAAGTTGTTGCGAAACCATGCCCACGATTCAATTGGCGGCTGTAATAGCGATACCACCAACCGCGATATTCTGCATCGGCTGGAGCAAACCGAACAGCTGTGCCACAGCCTGTGGAACCTGGTGGTGAAAACCCTGGCCGCCGCCTGCGCTCAGGAAGGCGACCTGCTGATTTTTAACCCGCTGGCTACCCCAACGCAGCGGGTGGTGATAACCACCCTGTATAGCCGGGCTGATAATATCGCCCTGACGTATCAGGGGCTGCCCATCCCGTTCGACGTCCTGAAAAGGGATATTCTGCCCGGCGGAACGGCGATCTCCCTTACCGCCGAGGGCGAGTGCGAAACGCCCATTTCCCCTTATTACCGCTGGCACGTAGCGGTAAAGACACCGGTTCTGCCGCCGATCGGCTATCTCACCGTTAACGTTGTAGATGGCCGTGCGCCTTTTCAGGAGCCTGAAAAGATAAAGGGCAGCGAGATTGAGAACGCGCATTATCGACTGTCGCTGGACGCCGGAACGCTTACCCTGGAAGACAAACGCAGCGGCAGACGCATCCCCTCTTTCTTTACTCTCGAAGACTGTGCTGATGCGGGCGACAGCTACGATTTTTCGCCGCTTGCGGGCGACACACCGACGCGCTGTTCGCATTTTACGCTCGTCGACAGCGTGAAAACGAAGCTTGTCGAAAAGCTAACCGTCGAGGCCACAATGCTTCTTCCGCAGGATCTCGCCAGCCGTCAGGAAACGGCACGAACGCCGTTATCCATTCGTCTGGTCTGTGAATTACGCCATGACGATCCGAACCTGTATGTCGAGGCTTCGCTGGAAAACAGCCACTGCGATCACCGGCTACGTTTACTGATCGGCAGCGATATTCACACCCGTCACGCTATCGCCTCACTGCCCTTCGCAATCATCCAGCGCGAAACGGGATATGACGGTGAAAAATGGCAAGAACGCTATCGTGAGAAGCCCGTGGATATCGAAACCAGCGAGGGCATTATCGCTGTTACGGAACCGGGTAAAGCGCTGGTTGTGACTAGCCGTGGCATGAAAGAATTTCAGATTATCGGCAGCGAACCAGCAGCTATTGCCCTGACGATGTTTAAATCGACGGGCGTGCTCGGACGCAGCGATCTCGAGTGGCGACCGGGTCGGGCCTCCGGCATCAATAATACGGTGGTTGAGACTCCTGATGCCCAGTTGCTGAAACCGTTGCACTTTTCATTCACCGTCGCGCTGGCCGACAACGCCGACCACCTCACGCTGCGCCAGCTGGAAAATCAGGCGGCTGGACAGCCTTTTTCCTATCAACCGCAAGCGTTACACACGCTCGATAGCCGTCTTGAGCGCTTTGCGTTGCGTCTGCCCGAACGCAGGCTTCCGGCAGAATTCTCGCTACTGACCTTGCCAGAGCCGCTCATCCTTTCCGCACTGCCCCATGCGCAGCAGTTGCATGGCACCGTCTTACGCGTATTTAACGCCGGGACACAGCCGGTTCCCGTTCCGACAAGTCTGGCGGGGCTTCGTCAGATCAACTATCTGGAAGAGCCCGTGCAACCGGTAACAGCGATCTCACCTTCCGCAACCTGCGATTTTTTGATTGAGGCTTAATATGAACTTGCTGGCATTGACGCATCCCGATCGGGTGTTTATCAACCCGCCCCAACGTACGCCTGAAGCATTGATCCGCTGGCTCACCGAGCCGCTCGCCAGGCAGAATGTCATCAACGATCGAGAGGCATTTATCGAAAGCGTTTTACAACGCGAAAGTGAAGGTCCTACCGCGCTGGGTGAAGCACTCGCCGTCCCGCACGGTAAAACCGAGGCGGTTCTACAGGCAGCATTTTGTCTGGCGCTCTTTGACGATCCGATATGCTGGCCGGGGCTGGAAGGTGATGAAGAGGTGAGAATGGTTTTCCTGCTCGCCATTCCGCCAGCGGAAGCAGGCAGTACGCATATGCAACTGCTGACGACGCTGACCAGCAGACTAACGGATGAGCGGGTGCGTGAGCAGCTTCTGGCGGCGCGCACCCGGGAAGAGGCATTGTCCGTCCTGAATGCTGAAGAACCGCCAGTACAGGACGATGGCCCCGATCGCTCCTTTCTCATCCCCGTGGTGCTGGGCTGTATTGCTACCGCAGCCTTTTTACAGGCAGGGTTGAGCTGGGTCTGCGGGGTGAGTTAATCGAGCAGCGCTCAGCACAGGCTCTGCTGAGCGCTTGTTTTTGTTGAATAATTAATCAGATTTTTCCTTCGCGTCTTTACAATTGCCCCAGCGCCCGCCGTTTGTACTCTCGTCTTTTTACTTTGTCCTGCATCAAAAAAATCGCAAACATGTTTGATGCAAATCACTATATGTAGCACTTAAAATGCACGCCGACCCAACATCTTGTATTTATCGTCTACTATTCCAACAACAAGACGGCGCTTACGCTGGCCGGAATTGTGGATAACACGGGCTGGGCACGCGGGAAGTCTTTGCCGCGGCGAGGAATACGCCCGGTGAATACTTCTCCACCTCTGTGGATAACCTGTTTTTAAAATGGAGTGATCATGACACCGCATGTGATGAAACGTGATGGCTGTAAAGTGCCGTTTAAATCAGAGCGCATCAAAGAAGCCATTCTGCGTGCAGCTAAAGCAGCGGGAGTCGATGACGCAGATTACTGCGCCACCGTCGCAGAAGTCGTTAGCAGCCAGATGCATGAACGCAGCCAGGTGGATATCAACGAGATCCAGACCGCGGTTGAAAACCAGCTGATGTCTGGTCCGTACAAGCAGCTGGCGCGCGCCTACATTGAGTATCGTCACGACCGTGACGTCCAGCGTGAGAAACGGGGTCGCCTTAACCAGGAGATCCGCGGCCTGGTAGAGCAAACCAACTCGTCGCTGCTCAATGAAAATGCCAATAAAGACAGCAAAGTGATCCCGACCCAGCGCGACCTGCTGGCCGGTATCGTCGCCAAGCACTATGCCCGTCAGCATCTGCTGCCGCGCGATGTAGTCTCGGCGCACGAGCGCGGTGAGATCCACTATCACGATCTCGACTACTCGCCGTTCTTCCCGATGTTTAACTGCATGCTGATCGACCTGAAAGGCATGCTGACCCAGGGTTTTAAAATGGGTAACGCCGAGATTGAGCCGCCGAAATCCATCTCCACCGCGACGGCGGTCACGGCGCAGATCATCGCCCAGGTGGCGAGCCACATCTATGGCGGCACCACCATTAACCGCATCGATGAAGTGCTGGCCCCGTTCGTGACCGAAAGCTTCAACAAACACCGTAAAACGGCGGAAGAGTGGCAGATCCCGGACGCCGACGGTTATGCCCGTTCCCGCACCGAGAAAGAGTGCTACGACGCGTTCCAGTCGCTGGAATATGAAGTAAACACGCTGCACACCGCCAACGGCCAGACGCCGTTTGTGACCTTCGGGTTTGGCCTCGGAACCAGCTGGGAATCACGCCTGATCCAGCAGTCTATTCTGCGTAACCGTATCTCCGGCCTCGGTAAAAACCGTAAAACGGCGGTGTTCCCGAAACTGGTGTTCGCCATTCGCGACGGCCTGAACCACAAGTTTGGCGATCCGAACTACGACATCAAACAGCTGGCGCTGGAGTGCGCGAGCAAGCGTATGTACCCGGACATTCTGAACTACGACCAGGTGGTAAAAGTCACCGGTTCGTTTAAAACGCCAATGGGCTGTCGCAGCTTCCTCGGCGTGTACGAAGATGAGAACGGCGAGCAGATCCACGACGGGCGCAACAACCTGGGCGTCATCAGCCTGAACCTGCCGCGCATCGCGCTGGAAGCCAAAGGTAATGAAGCGGCCTTCTGGGCGCTGCTGGATGAACGTTTACAGCTGGCACGTAAGGCGCTGATGACCCGCATCGCCCGCCTTGAAGGGGTGAAAGCCCGCGTCGCGCCAATTCTCTATATGGAAGGGGCCTGCGGCGTGCGCCTGAAGGCGGATGATGATGTGTCGGAGATCTTCAAAAACGGTCGCGCGTCGATCTCTCTCGGCTATATCGGCATTCACGAAACCATTAACGCGCTGTTTGGCGACAAGCACATCTATGACAACGACGCCCTGCGTGAGAAAGGTATCGCGATTGTGCAGCGCCTGCGCGATGCGGTAGACCAGTGGAAAGAGGAAACCGGCTACGGTTTCAGCCTGTACAGCACGCCGAGCGAAAACCTCTGCGATCGCTTCTGCCGTCTGGATACCGCCGAGTTCGGCATCGTGGAAGGGGTGACCGACAAAGGTTACTACACCAACAGCTTCCACCTCGATGTGGAGAAGAAGGTGAACCCGTACGACAAGATCGACTTCGAAGCGGCCTATCCGCCCATCGCGAACGGCGGTTTTATCTGCTACGGCGAGTACCCGAACATTCAGCACAACCTGAAGGCGCTGGAAGACGTGTGGGATTACAGCTATCAGCACGTTCCGTACTACGGAACCAACACGCCAATCGACGAGTGCTACGAGTGCGGCTTTACCGGTGAGTTCGAGTGTACCAGCAAAGGCTTTACCTGCCCGAAATGCGGTAACCACGATGCAGCCCGCGTCTCCGTGACCCGCCGCGTGTGCGGCTACCTCGGCAGCCCGGACGCCCGTCCGTTTAACGCCGGTAAGCAGGAAGAGGTGAAGCGCAGGGTGAAACATCTGGGAAATGGGCAGATCGGGTAATCCACTGCCACGTTAATGCCCGGTGGCGCTGCGCTTACCGGGCCTACGGACCGCTCTCTTTTGTAGGCCGGGTAAGCGCAGCGCCACCCGGCGTGGTTATTCGCGATGAACTATCACCAGTACTACCCCGTCGACATCGTCAACGGCCCCGGCACCCGCTGCACCCTCTTTGTATCAGGCTGCGTTCACGAGTGCCCCGGCTGCTATAACAAAAGCACCTGGCGCCTGAACTCGGGTATGCCGTTTACCGCTGAGATGGAAGACCGCATCATCAACGACCTGAACGACACGCGCATTAAACGCCAGGGGATCTCGCTCTCCGGCGGCGACCCGCTCCATCCGCAAAACGTGCCGGCGATCCTGAAGCTGGTAAAACGCATCCGCCGCGAGTGCGCGGGAAAAGACATCTGGGTCTGGACGGGTTACAAGCTGGATGAACTGAATGCGCAGCAGAAGGAAGTGGTGGATCTGATTAACGTCCTGGTCGACGGCAAGTTCGTGCAGGATCTAAAAGATCCTATGCTTATCTGGCGCGGCAGCAGCAACCAGGTTGTGCATCATCTGCGTTGAATGAAGGCGGATATCCGCTGTCCGCCTGAACGTCAAAACCGACTCACACTCTCCATTGCCTCAGCCTTAAACGCCGCAAAATCCTCGCACTGGCACAGGCGCGCCATCGCGCGTTCACGCAGGAAAGTGACAAAAATATCGTAAATCGCCATTGCCTCTTCGTACTCGCTTTTGCTGATGGCGAGCAGAAAAATGACATGGGCAGTTTCATCTCCCCACTGAATGCCCTGCGGCGCCAGCACGGTGTAGACCACCGTTTTTTGCGCCAGCAGGCCGAGGGAGTGCGGCAGCGCGATGCCGTCGCCGAGCATAGTGCTGACGATAGCTTCACGCTCGATAACCGATTCCAGAAATTCCGCGCCGACAAAGCCTTCGCTTTCAAGCTGCCCACACAGTTCGCGGAACAGCGTTTGCTGGTCGACAGGCTTGTCGAGAATGCGGAAATGGGCCGCGTCGAAGTATTTCTCCAGCATCCACGGGCGGGTACGGTCCACCAGCACCAGCTTGCCGATCTGCTCTAACTGATAATCGGTCGGGAACGGGGCGATTATCACCACCGGTTTGGATTTTTCGCTCACGCGAGCGGTGGAGATCACGAAGTCTTCGCCGATGGCATCGGCAAGTTCGTACTCGCGCAGGGTGAGCGTGCGCGTCACCTCAATCTGCGGGTATTTGCGCTGAAGCACCGCCTCGATCATGCGCACCATCGCGTTACCAGCGTCACATACCAGCAGCACGCGCGGCTGACGCTGGTAGCCGATGTTGTAGTGGCGCTCCAGACCGACACCGATATGCAGCACCAGAAAACCAATTTCGTTTTCGCTGATCACATACGGCGTGTATTTGCCCCAGCTCGACACCGCCGCGAGGGTCATATCCCACGCCATCGGGTAGTGCTGCTTGATGTTATCCAGCAGCGGATTGGGGATCATGATTTGATACCGCACGCGGGTAATCATGGTTTTGATGTGCGTGAGCAGATCTGCATGCAGTTGCTCGTCGCTCAACAGGTTGTAGTTATAGTGGGTGTTGATGTAGCGCAGGATATAGTTGACCAGGGCTTCGTCGTCGTCAGCATTAATGGCGCTGGGGGCGATCTCCTGGATCTGCCGCGCCGCAATGTGCACGCACAGCCAGCTCTCTTCCGATGGTGAAAGCGCCTTGCCCGCCAGCTCCTGGATAGCCACGGCGATATCTTTCGCCGCCTCGCGTACGTTCTCTTCCACGTCTTCAGCGTGGAATTCCGGCAGCGGATACCCCTCGCTGATGCGCCGTACCGACACCGCGCAGTACAGGCGCAGGAACAGCTCGCCTTCATCGGTCAGGCGAATGTGATGGCGCGTCAGCGCGTCGTGCAGGACAGGGACCATCTTTTCCGCCACGCCCGCGTTGAGCGCCACGTCGGTCACCAGCGGGTTAAGGCTATCCTGCTGCGCCAGCTCCCACAGGAGGTCGGTCAGGCAGGCGCGGATCGCCATCTCGCTGCCAAACAGCTTCATGCCGTGGCGCGGGCGGGTTTCCAGCGTCAGGTTGTAACGGTGAAACCACTCGCGTACTTCCACCATGTCGCTTTGCAGCGTGGCCCGGCTGACGAACCACTCATCTGCCAGATCCTCCAGCTTAAGGGAAAAGGCTGACGTCAGAAAACGCACCACCAGATAGTGCACACGCTCCGGTCCGGTTCGCGGAATACGCAGCGCGCGCGGGTGGGACGACTGCAATTGTTGATAGCGCACCACATCATTGATTTTGAGCTGATAGCCGTTGCCCCGGCTCAAAATGAACTGCGCGCCGTGGCTGGCCAGCAGCGCGTTCAGGGCGGTGATATCCGCCCGGACGGTTCGCGTGGAGACCGACAGCCGCTGCGCCAGCTCGTCCTGCGGCAGCGTCTCGTTTTGCAACAGATCGAAAAGTTGTGCTAAACGTTGGTTCGGAAATCGCACGTCGTTGTCCTCTTACTGCTCAGGGTGAAATGACCATCTGGGATGGGCTGCCGACCGGGGTATAGTCTGACTCGGCGCTCAGCTTGCCGTCCGGCGCCACGCGGAAACGGGTAATGTTGTCGCTGCGCTGGTTCATGACGTACAGCCAGCGCCCCTGCTTATCAAGCGTCAGGGTGCGCGGATAGTCGCCTCGCGTCCAGACATCGTCCTGATGCGTCAGCGTGCCCTCCGCCGTTACGGTAAAGTGCCCGATGCTGTTATGCAAACGGTTAGCGACATACAGCTGTTTCCCGTCGGCGCTTAGCGCCAGCCCGGCAGCAAAACTGGTGCCTTTATAACCGTCCGGCAAGGCTGAAACCGTTTTACCCTCTTTCAGCCTGCCGTTGCTGTCCAGCGCATAATGGGTGAGCGTAGAGGCTTCTTCGTTAATCAGCCACAGGGCATCCCCCTTCGGCGTAAAGACGAAATGGCGCGGCCCGGCCCCTTTTGAGGAGGCGCTTATAAACGGCGGATCGTTCGGGGTCAGCTTTCCGGTTCGATCGTCAAAACGGTACTGATAGATGCGATCCAGCCCCAGATCGGTGGAAAAAACGTATTTCCCGCTCGGATCGGCGGCGATCATGTGCGCGTGAGGGCCGTTATGATCGCTGATGGCGAAACTGCCCTCGACGGCAGCTTCCGGCTTCGCCGCGCCCGGTTCGCCTTTGTCCTGATGGGTGTCCGTAGCATCGCCCAGGCTGCCGTCTGCGTTAACGGGCAGCACCGCGATCGATCCGCTGACGTAGTTCGCCACCAGCAAATGTTTGCCGTTCGGCGTCAGGGAAAGATACACCGGCCCCGCGCCGCCGGAGGCCACCTGATTCAGCTCGCTCAGCGCGCCGTTATCGCCTATTCGCAACGCCTGCACCACGCCCTGCTCCACCTCGCTTGCCAGGTAGAGCGTTTTGCCGTCGTGCGAGACGGTAAGCTGCGCAGCGTTCGGGAGTTGGCTCACCAGCGTTTTGTTATCTAGCGCGCCGGTTTGCGGGTCGACGGTAAAACGGTACAGTCCTTCGCCGTTGGGATTATAGGTACCCACCCAGGCGTATTGCGTCTGGGCGACAGCGGCGGTGGCGAGCATTGAGAGTGAAGCGACAAGCAGGGTACGGGTGTGCATGGTGGCTCCTTCGGGTGTGTGCGGTGTGTTTCCCCTCACCCTAACCCTCTCCCCAAAGGGGAGAGGGGACGATTACACCCTCTCCCCTTTGGGGAGAGGGCTGGGTGAAGGGCAGGTTCTACTTCACCAGCTTCTTCGTCATCGCCAGCAGCGTACGCACATCTTCCGGACGCGTGTCGCCGCTGGCTTTGTCGATAATCGAGCTGTAGATATGCGGGATGATTTTGCTCACGCCCGCGTCCAGGGCGATCTGTAGGATCTCCTCAAAGTTCTCCAGATCGATTCCCCCGGTCGGCTCCAGCCAGAAGTCGTGACGGGCGCAAGCTTCCGCCACCGCTTTATACTCGTCACGGCACTTGAGGCCGCCCATCGGGAAGTACTTGATTGAGCTTCCGCCAAAATCTTTCAGCAGGGCGATAGCGGTTTCAACCGGCACAATGCCGTCCGGCGCGTTGCTGCTCAGCGGGCCGGTGGAAATTTTAACCATGCCGACGGTACCGGTCGGGGAGACCAGGCCATTGACCACCGACTCATTCTGCCCCAGCAGCGCGCGGCTGGCGGCCACGCCGGTAAAGACCTGATTGACGTGCTGCGGCTGTACCTGGCGGGAGATTTCACTCACCATCGCCGACTGGTTCGGATCGCCTGCGCCCAGCCCCACAGATAGCGCGTTATCAATCAGTGCCGCGTACTCGCGCATATCCGCGACGGCGCTCGCCACGTCGGGGTAATTTTTGGAGAGCACGCCCACCAGCACATGACCTTCCGCCGCCTCGTAAATGGCGCTGGCGTTGGCTTTCGATCCTGCCAGCACGTTAAGGCAGACGCGGTCACGGTAAAAGTTGGGGGTCAGTTTCATGCGTTTTTCTCCTGTCCTAATACTTCGCTAATACGGCGGTACACGATGTTCAGCTGATCAGCATTCACGCTGCGCACATCCGCTTCGATAATCCCTTCGTTAGCTTTATAGCCACGGAAGTAAATGGCGTATTCGCCCTGCTTGAGCGCGTTCACCAGTTCACCGGTGCCGACGCCGGTGGTCGCTTCGTCAAACTTAATCTCGGTGCGCGCGATATCGCGACCCGCGCTGTCCCAGACCACGCGGGCGGTGACGCCGTTCAGGGTGTTGAGCGCGTCAATAAACGGCGTCATTTTCGCCACCATCTCGGCCCCGCTCTCCCTGGTGGCCGTCAGGTAGTGTTCGATGGCGCAGGTCAGGCCGAGGATCCCCTCTTTGCCCACCTTCATCGCGCGGCCAATGCCCGCCGTCTGGCGCTTCACCCACTCAACGTACTGGGTTTTGCCGATCACCAGGCCGCTGGTTGGGCCTTCAATCGCCTTCGCGCCGCTGTAGATCACCAGGTCCGCGCCGGAGCGGTAATAGGTATGCAGATCTTCTTCCGCCGCGGCATCAACGATCAGCGGCAGGTCGTGTTTACGCGCCACCACCGCCGCCTGCTCGACGCTGAGCATGCTTTTCTGTACGCAGTGGTGCGATTTAATGTAGAGGATAGCCGCTGTACGCGGGGTGATCGCTGCCGCCAGCTGATCGGCAGAGCATTCGTTGGCGTAGCCCGCTTCCACCAGCCTGCCGCCGCCCAGCGCTACCATGGTGCCTACCGGCGCGCCAAAGTTCACGTTGTGGCCTTTCGGCAGGACGATCTCGTTGTTCTCAATCGGTGTGACGTGCAGGTTTTCCAGCAGCCAGTCGCTGTCTTTCACCAGTACCGCCGCCACGGACTGGGCAATGCCCGCCGACGCGCAGGAGACCACCGTTGCGCCTTCCACCTCCAGCAGCTTCGCGATGTATTCGCCGGTTTTATTGACCAGATCCTTTATCTCGAAGTAGTGATTCATGCCGTCCATCGCCGCCTGCACCACTTCCGGGCGCGGCGTGGAGACACCCAGCGCCGTCATGCGGCCAGAGGTGTTGATAACCTGCTTTAAGTTGTACTTCTCATAAATCGAAGGCATGTTCCGTGCTCCCTTGTTCGGTCATGTAGCCCTTGCCCGCGCGGATCGCGGCAAGCGGCACCAGAATGTGTTCAGCCTGCAGGCTGTCGTTTTCAGCATCCGTCAGCACCGTCGGCTGGCGTTTAAGGGTGAACAGCGTCAGGTCAGCGTCGAGACCAGGCTGAATGCGGCCTTTGCGCGTCAGGCGCAGGCCGTCTGCGGCGTTGGCGGTGACGCAGTCAATCACCTGCGGCAATGACATGCCGATGGCGAGGAATTTCGACATCACGCTGGCCAGCGAGCCGACCGGGCCGTTGATGCGGTTGCGGCAGTAGATATCCGAGCTGATGGTGTGCGGCAGAATGCCCATCGCGATGGCGCGTTTCGCCACCTCAAAGCTGAAGCTCGCCGTGCCGTGGCCGACGTCCAGACGCACGCCGCGCTTCAGCGCAGACGTAATGGAGGCGCGCAGCTCGCCGGAGGGCGTCAGAATGCGGTTGGGCTTGCCGTTGTAGCAGTGGGTAATGATGTCGCCGGAGCTTAACAGCTCGGCAATCTCATCGAGGTTCGGCGGGTTGTTGCCGATGTGCACCATCAGCGGCAGGTCGCCGTTCTCTTTCTGAATCGCTTTCGCGCGCTCCAGCGGGGTAATGCCGTTTTCACCGACCACGCTGCTGCTCATGCGCGCCTTCAGGCCGACGATAAAATCCGGGTAGCGCGTCACCGCCAGCTTCACCGCATCAGCATCAATATTGGCCATATTGGCCAGCTCGTTCTGGGCAATCAGCCCCACGCGGGAGATGTTCAGCAGGGCAAACACCTCGGTGGATGCTTTGCGGGTGATGGCGTAAAAATCATCCACGTCGTCGGACCCGGTACTGCCCGCGTCCACCACGGTGGTGACGCCGGTGGCAATGCCCACGCTGTCCGGCTCGTCGTGGTAAATTGGGGAGTTCGGGTAGCAGTGGACGTGGGAGTCAATCCAGCCCGCGCTGACGAACACGTCACCGTTAAGCTCAACCGTTTTACGAGCGGGAGCGTCAATTTGGCCTGTCGCGGCGATCTTCCCGTCCTGAATGGCGATATCGGTCAGGGTATCGTCGGCGAGGCGCGCACGGCGCAGGAGTAGATCAAACATGGGGTTCTCCTGATAAGGCGGGCACCGAAGCGCCCGCAGGTATTAAAGGGCGACCGGGAACAGCCAGCCCAAAATCATTGCGCCGAGGATGGCGCCACCGGTAATCGGCTTCTGCCAGATGTAGAACAGCAGCGCGCCCACCAGGGAACCGACGCCGATTGGAATGGAGGCGGTCATGGCGCTGAGGATAATCAACGGCCCGAGGAAGCGGCCGGAGGCGTTACCCGCGCCCATCATCACGTCTGCACCGTAGGTGGAGTTACTCTGGTTGATGGTGAACTTACGCGCCAGGATGATGACGTAGCCAATCGCCAGACCAATCACCAGGCCGGTAATCAGCGAGGCAATAAAGTTGGTCACCGGGAACATGATCCCCGCGCCCAGCAGCAGCGCCGGTACGCCGAGGCCCACGCCGGTCTGGATCGCCCCGCCGATGTCGAGAATCCCGACCAGCGACCCTTCGATGATACGGGCGAACAGGAAGCTTGCGCCGAACGCCGCCACCGCGCCGTAAACGCCGGTATCGATTCCCGCTTTCAGCATTGCCACGAAGGCCACTTCGTTAAACGCGCCGATACCGTAGAGGTAGTACATGTGCGTCCCGGCGAAGACGCCGGAGGAGAGCAGGCCAACGAAGATCGGGAACGACCAGTCGGCATACCAAAAACCTTTATTCTGTTCCATTTAGAGGCTCCTGTTATTTACCGCTGAGCGAGTTGTGGATCATGTCGAGCCAGTTCGGCACGGTCAGATGGAAGGATTCGATCATCTTCATGTCGAAGCCGCGGAAGAAGCCGCTCAGCACAAACAGCAGGACGATCGCCGCCATCATCACTTTGGTGACGTGGTTCCAGCCGCTCTCTTCCACGCCTTTACCGATCAGGATCCCCAGCACCAGACCCGGCACGGCGTTACCCATGATCAGCTGCGCTGCGCCGCCAAAGATGGTGGCCCAGAAGCCCGATTTTTTACCCGCGTCGATGGCTGCCAGCCAGAAGATCACCGGCATCACGGTGTTGACCAGCAGGTTCGCGGCAGGCACCAGCACCTTCACGGCGGTGACCTGAAGCGCAGCCGGAACGGAGGAGGCGGTCAGGTTAAGGAAGGTCACGACAATCATGCCGATAATGCCGCAGGCAATCGCCATTTTGCGCGGGTCATGCAGCGTTTCACCGACGTTACGGTTTTTGATCATCAGTGCAGCAGCACCCCAGTTCGGGATGATGCGGTGGTCAACGTCCTGTGTGAAGGCACCTGCGGCCACGGAAGAGGCCCAGGCGTTAAAGAAGAAACCTAACCCAAAGGAGAAGTGGGACGCCGGATCCCCTTCACAGGAGTTCAGTTCCCCCAATGTACGAAACGCGCCCATACCCTGAGTGGTAGGCGCATGAAACATGCGTGCAGCCCCGGCTCCAACACCGACGCCAACCAGGCCGCCAATGATGAGCGATTTTATTAATATAATTAAGAACATCAGTCTGCCCTTTTATGAATAATCAGCGTTGCGTGACGAAATCCACCTGGTCTAGATTGATGGCTGTCACGTTGACGGTCACATCCAGCTCCACGCTGTAGGTGCGTCTTTCCCGGCGCAGAAAGAAGAACAGAAACGCTTCTTTACGCACCGCTTCTTGCGCCTGAACGACCTGCACATCCTGTGGCTCAATACGCAGTAAGATATGCGGTGAGGCTTTCATCACCGCGGCCTGAACGTGGTTGAGCGCGTCGGCAAAGGCGCGCGCTTTGGCATCGCCCTTCCCCTTCACTCTCACCGTGGTTGTGAACTGTTCTTTCATGCTTATGCGCCGTATTTCTTCTGCCACGCCTGTACCAGACGCTCGCCCAGCTCTTCTTTATCCATAAAGCCAAAGCCCAGCACGTTGCAGCCTTCGTTGATAGCGGTCACCCCCTCATCCACGGAGCGCATGCCGTATTTGGCCTTGTAGCCGTATTTGGTCTGGGCGGTGATGGCACCCGCGCCGCCGCTGCCGCAGAACGAGATCCCGAAGGTGGCGTTTTCTGCTTTCATCACGTCACCGAGCTTCATATCCGCTGCCATGCCCGGTACGACAACCGCGCGTCCGCCGGCTTTTTCCACACCCGCAGCCACTTTCTGACCTTTACCCAGGCGATCGCCAATCACGACTGTAATCTGTTCCATGTGTTGCTCCTTAAAGGTTGTCTTTCGCGACTTCGAAGTGAACGGAGAGCAGCCAGGCTTCTTCATCAGGAAGATTGCCAAACTGCGCTACCACTTCACGGGCAAGTTGCATTGAATCTGGTGAAATTTCGTCGAACAGCTCTGCTTCAACCTCCGGCAGCGGCTCGCCGGTCACGGACCGGTGCGCCATTGCGCGAACGTGGGAGGTCAGCATCTGCTCCTGTACCGCGTTGGGGATGATGTTGTGCCGGGCCAGCAGGGCGTAGACCTGCTGAAGCATGGTGTTCGCGAGCTGTTCTGTTTGCACCGCCTGTTCCCCAACGTCGTTCATTACCGCTCCGTTAATCACTCGTCTTACCCCGTTAATGGCTCTGGAATAAAACTAACGTCGAGGGGGCGTTGTTTGTAGCGAGTTGTTTTCCACTTCGAAGTGGAAAGGCGAGCCGCGGCAGTGATCTGTGCCACATAAATGCGGTGAATCTGGAATAATCGCTGGATTTACGTGATGAATATCACGCTATTACGCGGCACTAAACAGGTAAGCGGAGTGGAAAAGATTACGAGCAGGCTCGTAGAAATGTGACGTGGATAAGGTTTTCTTATGGGGAGGGAGAAGAGTGTGAGCGGGGATGCTTAACGCGCCCCGCTCATCCAGACTATCAACGATACTTTTTGTGATACGCGTTGCGGGTCGCCGCAAACTGGTCGGCTGCCGCCTGGGCTTCCTTCACTTTGCCTTCGTTCGCCAGCTTCAGCGCGCCGTCGATCTGGCCGACCAGCACGTCAAAACCGTGGCGGTAGTCTTTCATCTCGGCGCTGTCCGCCGCTTTGCTTTCCAGCTTCGGCGGCGTCGCTTTTTGCGCATCCAGCGCCGCTTCACGCATTTTGGTCAGTGCGTCTTTCATCTCCGCCGCATCGTCGGTTTTCTGCACCACCTTCAGGTTTTGACTGAGGATGTCCATGTTGTCTTCAAGATCGGCAGCAAACGCAGATGAGCCAAGAACCAGCGTTGAAGCCGCGACGATCGCTAACAGGTGTTTACGCATTGCTCACTTCCTTTTTTATTATAAATCACGCTTTTACGGGGATTATTGCCCGGCGATTTTCATCTCCGGCAGTAATACAGAACCACACTGAATATTGCTGCGTGTTTCAATATCGTTACCGACCGTAACAATACTGCGCCACATGTCCTTGAGGTTGCCGGCGATGGTGATTTCGCTCACCGGATACTGAATTTCACCGTTTTCCACCCAGAAGCCCGCTGCGCCGCGAGAGTAGTCGCCGGTGATACCGCTCACGCCCTGCCCCATCAGCTCGGTGACCACCAGACCGGTGCCCATCTCTTTCAGCATCTGTTCAAAATTCAGGCCCTGTCCGGCAATGCGCCAGTTATGAATGCCGCCCGCGTGCCCGGTGCTTTTCAGCCCCAGCTTACGCGCGGAGTAGTTGGTCAGCAGCCACTGGG
Organism: Enterobacter cloacae complex sp. I1M; assembly: GCF_014982425.1. Lineage (NCBI taxonomy): Bacteria > Pseudomonadati > Pseudomonadota > Gammaproteobacteria > Enterobacterales > Enterobacteriaceae > Enterobacter > Enterobacter cloacae complex sp. I1M. Next base: position 52,450 of record NZ_JADCLG010000016.1, read on the forward strand.
TCAGAATGCCGTCTTTAACGATATCCCGGCGCTCCGTGCGCACGCCTTCGCTGTCGAACGGCGTGGAGGCCAGCCCTTTCAGCAGGTGTGGGTGCTCTTCGATGGTCAGCCATTCCGGCAGGATCTGCTTGCCCAGCGAGTCGAGCAGGAAGGTCGATTTACGGTACACCGAACCACCCGCAATCGCCCCCACCAGATGACCAAACAGACCGGTTGCCACTTCGTTGGCAAAAATGACCGGGGCTTTCATGGTGGAGAGTTTACGCGGCGAGAGGCGTGACAGCGTGCGTTCGGCGCACTCTTTTCCCACCCACTCCGGAGACTGCAAATCCCCCAGCGCGCGGCCAATGGTATACGCGTAATCACGCTCCATATCGCCGTTCTCTTCGGCGATCACGCAGCTGGAAAGCGAGTGGCGGGTTGAGCAGTACCCCTGCAACATGCCATGGGAGTTACCAAACACTTTGATGCCGTAGTGGCTGTTAAAGCTGCCGCCTTCGGTATTGGTGATGCGTTTGTCAGCCTGCAAAGACGCCTGCTCGGCGCGCGAGGCCAGCTCAATGGCTTCATCCGGGGTCACTTCCGCCGGATGGAACAGATCGAGATCCGGCGCGTCAAACGCCAGCAGCTCTTTATCAGCCACGCCAGCGTAAGGATCCGGGGAGGTGTACCGCGCGATATCCAGCGCCGCCTGTACTGTACGGGCGATAGCATCCGGGCTGAGATCGGTAGACGACGCGCTGCCTTTGCGATTCTGGTGATACACCGTGATCCCCAGCGCGCCATCGCTGTTAAATTCTACATTCTCCACTTCGCCATAGCGGGTGCTCACGCTAATACCGGTGGTTTTGCTGACCGCCACTTCGGCGCCATCTGATTTACCTGAAGCGAGCATCAGCGCGGTGGAGACGGCTTCTTCCAGGATCTTACGCTGCGCTTCAACTTGTGAGGTTACTTTCATCGCAAATGCCATACTGTAAGAGAGAGTTAAGTGAAGTCTAACAGAGAACCGTTTTTCAGTGCGCGTCTTAACTGGTAACATTAGCCTCTTTTTTTAAGGAGCCTGACATGACTAAGCAGCCCGAAGACTGGCTCGACGACGTTCCCGGTGATGACATCGAAGACGAAGATGATGAGATCATCTGGGTCAGTAAAAGTGAAATTAAACGTGACGCCGAAGAGTTAAAACAGCTTGGCGCAGAAATGGTAGAACTGGGTAAGAACGCGCTGGATAAGATCCCGCTCGACCAGGATCTGCGTGATGCCATTGAACTGGCACAGAAAATCAAGAAAGAAGGGCGTCGCCGCCAGCTTCAGCTTATCGGGAAACTGCTGCGTCAGCGCGATGTTGAGCCGATCCGTCAGGCGCTGGATAAACTTAAGAACCGCCACAACCAGCAGGTTGCGCTGTTCCATAAGCTGGAGCAGATCCGCGACCGTCTGATCGAGCAAGGTGATGACGCGGTACCTGAAGTGCTGAACCTGTGGCCGAATGCCGACCGCCAGCAGCTGCGTTCTTTGATCCGTAACGCGAAGAAAGAGAAAGAAGGGAATAAGCCGCCGAAGTCTGCGCGTCTGATTTTCCAGTATCTGCGCGAGCTGTCTGAGAACGAAGAGTAACCCCCTCACCCCAGCCCTCTCCCCAAAGGGGAGAGGGAGAAGAGATAATGTAGGCCCGGTAAGCGCTAACGCCACCGGGCCTTTTTTACTCTGCGGCCGCGGCTTTCTTCGCCAGACCGTCCAGCAGCTTCTGATGGATCCCACCAAACCCGCCGTTGCTCATCACCAGAATGTGATCGCCAGGCTGTGCGGCTTTCACCACCATATCCGCTAAGACATCCACGTCCGCACTCCAGTGCGCTGGCTGAATGCAGGCGTCGGCCACTTCGGCCACCTGCCACGGAATATGCTGCGGTTGCAGGAGGAAGACCTCGTCGGCACGCCCTAAGGACGGCGCGAGATCGTCTTTGCATATCCCCATTTTCATGGTGTTCGAACGCGGTTCCAGCACGGCCAGAATGCGCGCGGTGCCGCCAACTTTGCCACGCAATGCGGCAAGCGTCGCCAGAATGGCGGTTGGGTGGTGCGCGAAATCGTCGTACACCGTCACGCCATTCGCTTCACCACGCAGCTCCAGACGGCGGCGGGCGTTAATGAACGAACCCAGCGCATTGGCGGCATCCGCAGGCAGTACGCCCACGTGACGCGCCGCGGCGATCGCCATCAGGCCGTTGTGCATATTGTGCTCACCCACCAGGCCCCACTTCACTTCGCCCACTTTTTCGCCGTCGAGCAGCACTTCCCATTCGGAAGCATCCGCGTTGAGCTTTTTCGCCTGCCAGTGCCCCTGCTCGCCAACCAGCTCCTGCTCGCTCCAGCACCCCATCGCCATAGTCTGCTTCAGGTTGATGTCGTTCTCCGGCAGGATAATGCGGCCCTGACCCGGAACAATGCGCACCAGATGGTGGAACTGTTTCTGAATCGCTTTCAGGTCGTCAAAGATATCCGCGTGATCGAACTCAAGGTTGTTGAGGATCAGCGTGCGTGGGCAGTAATGCACGAACTTGGAGCGCTTGTCGAAGAACGCGCAGTCGTATTCATCCGCTTCAATCACAAAGAACGGGCTGTCGCCCAGACGCGCGGAGACGTCGAAATTCCCCGGCACGCCGCCGATCACGAACCCCGGCTTGTAGCCGCAGGCTTCGAGGATCCAGGTCGCCATACCGGCGGTGGTGGTTTTGCCGTGCGTCCCGGCAACGGCGACAACCCAGCGGTCGCGCAGGACAAAGTCATGCAGCCACTGCGGGCCAGACATGTACGGGATATTGCGTTCCAGCACCGCTTCAACGCATGGATTCCCACGGGTCATGGCGTTACCAACGATCACCAGATCCGGCTGCGGCTCGAGCTGGCTGGCGTCATATCCCTGAATCAGAGAAATCCCCTGCTTCTCCAGCAGCGTGCTCATCGGCGGATACACATTGGCGTCCGAACCTGTCACTTCATGGCCCAGCGAGCGCGCCAGCATTGCCAGTCCGCCCATGAAAGTGCCACAAATCCCCAATATATGAATGCGCATACGTCACTATCCTTCTTCAATGTGGCGCACATTTTACTCACATGTCAGCGGCTGTGAAACGCATTTCAGGTAAATCCGTATTTTGCTGGCGCGATTCACCTCTGCGCTAATATTTGAATGTTTGTTAAGATTGTTGGACATCAACCGCTTTACTCAACATAAGATGCAGGGAAAGTGTTATGAAAACGTTAGGTGAATTTATTGTCGAAAAGCAGCACGAGTTCTCTCATGCTACGGGTGAGCTCACTGCTTTGCTGTCGGCAATAAAGCTGGGCGCTAAGATCATCCACCGCGATATCAACAAGGCCGGTCTGGTCGATATCCTGGGTGCCAGCGGTGCCGAGAACGTTCAGGGTGAGGTTCAGCAGAAACTCGACCTGTTCGCCAATGAAAAACTGAAAGCAGCACTGCGCGCGCGCGACATCGTTGCGGGTATCGCCTCTGAAGAAGAAGATGAGATCGTCGTATTCGAAGGGTGTGAACACGCAAAATACGTTGTTCTGATGGATCCGCTGGACGGCTCCTCCAACATCGACGTTAACGTTTCTGTCGGTACCATTTTCTCCATCTACCGTCGCGTCACCCCGGTTGGCACACCGGTGACGGAAGAAGACTTCCTGCAGCCGGGCAGCAAGCAGGTTGCTGCCGGTTACGTGGTGTATGGCTCATCCACCATGCTGGTATACACCACCGGCTGCGGCGTGCACGCCTTTACCTACGATCCGTCGCTGGGCGTTTTCTGTCTGAGCCAGGAGCGCATGCGCTTCCCGGAGAAGGGCAATACCTACTCCATCAACGAAGGCAACTACATCCGATTCCCGAATGGCGTGAAGAAGTACATCAAATTCTGCCAGGAAGAGGATAAAGCCACCCAGCGCCCGTACACCTCGCGCTATATCGGCTCGCTGGTGGCGGATTTCCACCGTAACCTGCTGAAGGGTGGTATTTACCTCTACCCAAGCACCGCCAGCCACCCAGACGGAAAACTGCGTCTGCTGTACGAGTGCAACCCGATGGCATTCCTGGCCGAACAGGCAGGCGGCAAAGCGAGTGACGGTAAAGAGCGTATTCTGGATATCGTGCCGGAAAGCCTGCACCAGCGCCGTTCGTTCTTTGTCGGCAACGACCACATGGTTGAAGACGTTGAACGCATGATCCGCGAATTCCCGGACGCGTAACGCGTAAATAGGGGAGCCCGACAGGCTCCCCTATTTTTATCATGCCGTTTGCGCCGTCAGTTTGAAGGATGCCATCGCCTCCATCAGCTCGCGCGATTGTTCCTCCAGGGAACGCGTTGCCGCAGAGGATTGCTGAACCAGCGCCGCGTTTTGTTGCGCCGTTTCATCCATCTGATTGACGGCAATGTTAACCTGCTCAATACCGCGGCTCTGCTCCTGAGACGCCGTCGCAATTTCTCGCATCAGTTTGGTCATACGCAGCACTTCAGTGGCGATCTCGTCCATCGTCTCACCGGCCTGTTGCGCCAGCTCGCTGCCCTCGTTCACGTGGGTTTGCGAATCGCTGATCAGCGAGCGGATCTCTTTCGCCGCATCGGCACTGCGGCTGGCGAGATTGCGCACCTCACCCGCCACGACCGCAAAACCCCGTCCCTGCTCGCCCGCGCGCGCCGCTTCCACGGAGGCGTTCAGCGCCAGAATATTGGTCTGGAAGGCAATGCCGTCGATGACGCTCAGGATATCGGCGATGCGCGCCGAGCTGCCGGCGATGTCGCGCATCTTCTCAATGACGTAGCAGACCATTTCGCTGCCATGATCGGCGGTATCGGAGACCGACTGCGCCAGCTGGTGCGCCTGCCCGGCGTTATCGGCGTTAAGTTTCACCGTGGCGGTGATCTCTTCCATGCTGGCGGCCGTCTGCTCCAGCGAGGTGGCGGTGGATTCCGTGCGCTGGGCCAGGTTCAGGTTCCCTGCCGTCAGCTCGCGGCTGCCGGTATCAATCTGCGAGCTGGCGTCACGCACCCGCAGAACGGAATTCATCAGCGACTGGCGCATCTCTTCGATGACCGCGTTGAGGCGATTAAATTCCTGGCTCGCCGGCGCGTTCAGGGTGTGGGTTAAATCCCCGGCCGCTACGTGCTCCAGCTGGGCAATTGAGGCTGAAAGCGGCTTGAGCAGCATATGGCGCAGCACCAGCCAGGCCAGCACGATAATGCCTGCCGTCAGCAGCGCCGCGACGATAATCAGGATCAGCACACGGGTTTTACTCGCCTGCACGGCGCTCACCTCCGCTTTGCCGCGCGCCTCGCTCCACGTCTGGAACGCCTGCATATCGTTATCAAACTGCTTCGCCACCGGGACCAGCTTGCTTTCCAGCAGATCGTAATAGCCGTCCGCGCTTTGCTCGTTCAGGGCTTTCAGCATCGGGCTGATACCCTGCTGGTTGTACACCGCCAGGCTCGAGGCGACGTTATCCAGCAGCTTTTGCCCCTGCTCATCCGCCACGCCGCCGCCGATCACGCCCTTCAGCGTTTTCTGTGCCAGCGCCACTTCCTGGTTAATGGTTTTGACCGCCCTGGCCGCATCGTCCAGCAGGCCGACCTCCATCATTCGGACGGCCTGACCCGCTTCGTTACGCGCGCGCAGGATCAGCGTATAGCCGGCATTTAGCTGCACCATCTGTTCACCCTGAAGATGATTGATGCGCTGGAGAGAAGCGGAACTTTGCGTAAGGGCATAAATGCCAATGCCGCTGACAATCAGCAGCAGAAGGGTCATAACGGCCAGTAAAGAGAGCAAGCCGGTACGAATCGATAGCGTTTTAAGCATGATGTTATTTCCGGTAGCGAGATATTTCTGGGCATAAAAAAAGAGTATCGACCGCTACCGGAAAATGTTTAGAGTTTAAGCAATTTCAGCATGTTATCGCCCTGTTAAAGATGTATTCACACGGGTAACAGGCGAGCTCTGGCGGTTCTCCCACAGCACCGTCAGGCCGCGCTGGAGCGCGATAAAAATAAACAGCAGAATACCGATGGCGATTTTGGTCCACCAGGAGCTGAGCGTGCCGTCGAAGTTGATGTAGGTCTGAATCAGCCCCTGGATCGCCACGCCAAACAGCGTACCGAGCACCGTCCCTACCCCGCCGCTGAGCAGCGTACCGCCAATCACCACCGAGGCAATGGCGTCAAGCTCAACGCCCACCCCCGCCAGGGCATAGCCTGCCTGGGTGTATACCGAAAACACAATCCCCGCGAGGGTGGCAAGGCCGGTCGAAAGCATATAGATGCGGATGGTGGTGCTGCGCGTGGAAATCCCCATCAGGTTCGCGGACGTGGCGCTGCCGCCAATGGCATAAACCTGGTTACCAAACCGGGTACGGTGAGCGAGGAAGATCCCGATAACCACCACGCCCAGCATCAGCAGCCCCATTGCGCTCAGGCGCCCTCCGCCGGGAATTTTCCACGCCAGGCTGGAGAGCGTGTCGTAGATCGGATGGTTAATCGGAATTGACTCCTCCGACACCAGATAGCTCACGCCGCGCAGGAAGAACATCCCGGCGAGGGTGATGATAAACGCCGGTATTTTCAGCGCGTCGATCAAAAGCCCCATAAAGGCGCCGAACGCGCAGCCCATGACCAGCACCAGCGGAAACGCCAGCAGCGGCGAAATACCCCAAAAGCCAATCGCCTTGGCAAGGAAAACGCCGGTAAAGGCGATCACCGACCCAACGGAGAGATCGATCCCGCCGGAGAGGATCACAAACGTCATGCCGACGGCGATAATGCCTAAAAAGGCGTTGTCGGTCAGGATGTTGCAAATCACCCGCGTGGAGGCGAAGCCCGGGAACTGGGTCAGGCAGTAAAGGTATCCCAGCACGAACACACCCAGCGTGATCATTAACGGCAAATTACGTTTTATCATGACCGCGGAACCCCTTAATGAGAGTGATAAAGCGCGGCGACTGCACGATAAGTACGATAAGCACCACGACCGCTTTGACGACCTGATTAAGCTCCGGCTGGAACCCGGAGAGCAAAATACCGGTATTCATACCCTGAATAATTAACGCCCCCACCACCGAGAGCAGCAGATTAAAACGTCCGCCCATCAGCGACCCACCGCCGATAACCACCGCGAGGATCGCATCAAGCTCCAGCCAGAGTCCGGCGTTGTTGGCATCCGCCCCGCGAATGTCGGCCGCCACAATCACCCCGGCAATCGCAGCACAGACGCCGCTCAGCACGTAGGTCAGCATCACCATCAGCCGTGTATTTACCCCGGCGTTTTTCGCGGCCCGAATGTTAATTCCCACCGCTTCGATGAACATCCCGAGCGCCGTTTTGCGGGTGAAAAGCCAGAACACCACCAGCGTCACCAGCGCGACGATCACCGGGGTCGGGAAGAACAGAAAATTACCGCTGCCAATCCACGCAAGATTCGGGGAGGTAAAGGTGACGATTTGACCGGAGGTGATAAGCTGCGCCACACCGCGCCCGGCCACCATCAAAATCAACGTCGCGACAAACGGCTGGATCTTGAGCACCGCGACCAGAATGCCGTTCCACAGCCCGGCTAATACACCGGAGCCCAGCGCGGCCAGCAGAACCACCGGCAGGCTGTGCCCGGCGACGGTCATCGAGGCGGCGGTGGCGCCCGCAATTGCCATTACCGCACCGACGGAAAGGTCGATCCCGCCGGTGGCAATGACCAGCGTCATACCCATCGCCAGCAGTGCCACGGGCGCGGCACGGTTTAAGATGTCGATCGGGCTACCAAACAGGCGGCCATCCTGCACGACGATCTGAAAGAAATGCGGAGCCACCAGGCTATCCACCAGCAGCACCAGCAGCAGCGCCACGATTTGCGGCGTGCCGGTCGGCCAGCTGAAGCGGCGCTTCGCTTCGCCAGTTTGCGAAAGAGAACGGGACATCACATATGACTCCTTACGCCGCGATGGCATTCATGATCGCCGGAACCGACAGTTTATCCAGCGGGATCTCTGCCACCTGCCTGCGATCGCGCATGATGATGACGCGATCGGCATAGCCAACCAGCTCCTCCAGCTCAGACGAGATCACCAGCAGCGCCAGACCGTCGGCGCACAGCGTTTCGATAAGCCGGATGATTTCGGCATGCGCGCCCACGTCGATACCGCGCGTGGGCTCGTCGAGGATCAGGAACTGCGGTTTGGTCAGCAGCCAGCGCGAGAGCAACACCTTCTGCTGATTACCGCCCGAAAGGAACTCGATGGGCTGTTCCGCGCTCGGGGTACGGATACCGAGCTGGCGGATGAAGCGCTCGGCAATCGCGTTCTGCTCGCGCTTAGGGATCGGACGCAGCCAGCCGCGCTGGGCCTGTAGCGCCAGAATGATGTTTTCCCGCACCGAGGCGGCGGCAATAATCCCGTCCGTTTTTCTGTCCTCCGGGCAGAAGCCCACGCCGAGGCACGACGCCTGATGCGGTGAACGTAGCGTTTGCGGTTTGCCTTTGATCAGCGCCGTTCCGCTGTCGGCAGGTTTGATCCCGAAGATCACTTCGGCGGTTTCGGTGCGCCCGGAGCCTAACAGCCCTGCCAGACCCACAATTTCACCGGGGCGTACCTCGAGGTTAAACGGCGCGATGGTCCCTTTTTTGCCGTAATCGTGAAACGCGGCGATCGGTTTTTCGCTCAGCAGCGTGCGGCCCGCACGCTGGAGTGCGTTGGTCTCCAGCTCGCGACCCAGCATCATTTTGACCAGCTCAATCTGCGGCAGCTCGCGGGTTTCCCGGCAGCCGACAAAGCCGCCGTTGCGCAGCACCGTAATACGGTCGCTTACCTCGTAAACCTGATCGAGGAAGTGCGTAACAAAGATCAGGCTCACGCCCTGATCGCGCAGCTGGCGCATCAGGGTAAAAAGCATCTCCACTTCCTGGGTATCGAGGCTGGCGGTGGGTTCATCGAGGATCAGCACTTTCGCCGAGAGATCGATAGCGCGACAGATCGCCACGATCTGCTGCATCGCCACGGAAAAACGGTTCAGCGGTTCGCGCACGTCGAGAGAGAAGCCATACGATTCCATCAGCTTCGCGGCGCGCGCTTCCATTTCTTTACGGCGCAGCAGGCCAAAACGTCTGGGCTCGCGGCCAATAAACAGGTTATCCGCTACCGACATGTTTGGCAGCAGGTTCACTTCCTGGTAGACCGTGCCGATCCCCAGTTGCTGCGCATGCGCGGTATTTTTGGGCGAAATAGCATTACCTTCCAGCCAGATAGCGCCGCGATCGGCGTGATAGACCCCGGTCAGGGTTTTAATCAGCGTCGACTTCCCCGCCCCGTTTTCGCCGAGCAACGCCATGATCTCCCCCCGCCGCAGGCTGAAATCAACGTTATCCAGCGCCTTAACGCCAGGGAAAAATTTACTCAGGCCCTCAGTGCGGAGGATTTCCTGGTGTTGTTCGGTGGTCATGGTTTCCCCTCACCCTGACCCTCTCCCCGGAGGGGAGAGGGGATTATTCGTGCCAGTCTTTAATTTTCTGCCCAAACTGCCCTTTTCCCTCTCCCCTCCGGGGAGAGGGCTAGGGTGAGGGTGGGCTGAGCTTAGTAGCCCATATTTTTCTTCTTCTCTAACTCTTCTTTCGCCGTGTCCGGCAGGTAGAGCGTGGATTTGGTGATGGTCAACTTCTCAGGCTGGGTGCCGTCTTTCTTGAATTTCTCCAGCGCATCGAATGCCGGGCCCGCCATGTTCGGCGTCAGCTCCACGCTGGCGTTCGCTTCGCCGTCAATCATCGCTTTGTAGATGTCCGGTACGCCGTCGATCGAGCCGGTGAGAATATCTTTGCCCGGCTTCAGGCCCGCTTCTTTGATGGCCTGGATGGCGCCGATCACCATGTCGTCGTTGTGGGCGTAAACCATGCAGATATTTTTGCCGTTATTTTCTGCCTTGATGAAGCTTTCCATGACCTCTTTACCCTTGCTGCGGGTGAAGTCGCCGGACTGAGAACGGATGATCTTGATGTTTGGTGCTTTGGCGATGGCCTCCGCGAAACCTTTCTTACGGTCGATAGCCACGCTCGCCCCGACGGTGCCCTGCAACTCAACCACGTTACACGGCTTGCCATCCACCTGCTTTACCAGCCAGTCACCAATCAGTTTGCCTTCCAGCACGTTATCGGCGGTGACGGTGGTCATATAGAGAGATTTGTCTTTAACGTCGATGGAACGGTCGAGCAAGAACACAGGAATTTCAGCCTCTTTAGCTTCCTTCAGCACCGGCTCCCAGCCCGTGGCAACAACCGGGGCAATAAAGATGGCATCCACGCCCTGAGCGATAAAAGAGCGCACCGCTTTAATCTGATTCTCTTGCTTTTGCTGACCATCGGCGATTTTCAGGGTAATACCGCGCTTTTCGGCCTCACTTTTCGCCACGTTCGTTTCAGCGGCGCGCCAGCCGGATTCAGATCCGACCTGCGAAAATCCAACGGTTAACGGTGCGGCCATCGCCATAGACGACATGGCTGCCGAAACTGCTGTAACAAGAAGTAAGCGCTTCCACATATGAACGTCCTCGTAGGGTAGGTTATTGTTGGTTAAAAGATGTTCTGCGGATGAACTATAGCCAATGGAATATGTTACGGATTGCGTTACATCACACTTCAGAAAAGTGAATAAAACGTTAATCACAAGTTTGTAATCGCTTTCATTTCCACATTTAAAATGCGGCTGAGTTTATGGATTATCCTGTCATGGAAACGGTCTGAAAAGTGAAAGCGCGAGGGAGATAAGACGAAAACAGGCGAAGACTTTCAGCGCCAGTTGGCTATAATACCTGCCACTTGTTTACCATCCATTTTAAAGGACACCGACATGAGCTTACTCAACGTCCCTGCGGGTAAAGAACTGCCAGAAGACATCTACGTTGTGATCGAAATCCCGGCCAACGCAGATCCAATCAAATACGAAATCGACAAAGACACCGGTGCGCTGTTCGTTGACCGTTTCATGTCTACCGCCATGTTCTATCCGTGCAACTACGGCTACATCAACCACACTCTGTCTCTGGACGGTGATCCGGTTGACGTACTGGTCCCAACGCCATACCCATTGCAGCCAGGCTCCGTCATTCGCTGCCGCCCTGTTGGCGTGCTGAAAATGACTGACGAAGCGGGTGAAGATGCGAAACTGGTTGCCGTACCGCACACCAAGCTGAGCAAAGAGTACGATCACATTAAAGATGTGAACGACCTGCCAGAGCTGCTGAAAGCGCAGATCGCCCACTTCTTCGAGCACTACAAAGATCTCGAAAAAGGCAAATGGGTTAAAGTTGAAGGCTGGGATAACGCAGAAGCGGCGAAAGCAGAAATCATCGCGTCTTTCGAGCGTGCTGCTAAGAAGTAATTCTTACTGCTGATACTAAGCCCCGCGCGTCGGGGCTTTTTTGTGCCTTTCGATGCGCCCGGCGGCGCTACGCTTGCACGGGCCTACAATCAGCAAGAGGCGCAAAACGATAACGCCACCTTACGGTGGCGCTGTCGTTTTTCAGAACTGGTCTCTGTCTAACCAGTTACCGCTTTCAATCAGCGTTAACCCGTCGACCGAACGTTGGTACACATACATCCATGCACTGCCGTAAGGCGTCTGGATCAACTGGCGAGCGTATTCACCGCCCCTGGTGCGCAAGGCATCAAGTTCGGCCAGCGTAGCATTATCAATACGATAAACCTCACCCTGTACCGTTCCGTTCCCCGGAACCGCGCCTGGATAGTGGCCCAGACTGTACAACTGGTAGTTTTCGATTGTGTAATTTCCCAGCAACTGGGCGTTGGTCATCCAGTGGCTGTTGCCTTGCTTGGTTCGTAAACTGCCGTAAACAAATATTCGCATTGCTAAAACTCAAACTGATAGAGCAGATCAAGTGCCTGGTCTACGCCGGACACTGCTTCCAGATATAGCTTAGGCATCAGGCGATAACGTAACGTGAGTGTAGCCAGTGAGTCAAAGATCCCCACGCCATATTTTACCTGTAGACCCGGCAGTACATAGCCGCTGACCACTACCTGCGAAGAGTCACCCACGCCCTGAGTGTCCAGCGCCAGATTGCTTACGCCAAACGTCTCGCCGATTTTACCCACAACCTGACCACTTTGTGCAACCCCCAGACCGACTAACATCGATGTCATTGCCGCACCATCGCCCTGTTGGCTATCCAGACCCTGGCCGCGCAGCAGGTAGGAGAGCGCTTCCTGCTGCGACATGGCCGGGTCAGAGAAGATCTCTGCCTTAGGTTCATCGGCGGAGCCCGTCACGCGCACGCCCGCAATCACATCATCTTCGGTGGCTTCTGGGTTACGGATCGCTTCGATATTGAGTACCGGCTGATCCGGTGGGCCGGAGAACAGCAGCTCACCTTTACGCACAATCAAATCCTGACCGTAGGCATGGAAGCGCCCTTCAGGAATATTGATTTGTCCATTGAGGCCAAGCCCCTGTTGATCCTGCGCCACCTTCAGGTCACCCGTGAGTCTCGCCTTCAGCCCAAACGCGTCCAAACGCACGTTATTCCCCACGTGCACAATAAGATTACTATTGATCGGTATGCCAGCGCTCTTCTGTTCAACAGGTTTCAGATTTTCATTGAGCATAACTTCATCACTGGAGACGCCAACCGCGCTTTCCGGCACTTCGTGAACCACGATGCGCGCCCAGGGCACGTCGACGCGGCCGTCCAGGGTGAAGAGACTCGGCGTTGCCTCAAAGACCACGTCTGGCGACACGTCCAGGCGCACCATCGGCGGTACCGTGATACGCACCCTGCTGCCCTTGGCCGCAATACGGGCGCGCCAGTTGTCGAGCTGGCTCCAGTCTGCGTCACCAGTCAGGTTGATTTGTCCCTGCTGTGTCAGCACTGAGCCACTGAGGGTTGAGCTTTGGCCGTTAAAGTTCATCGTCAGCTGGCTTGGCTGCATATCGAACGGCATAAAGTTACCGTCAATGTCCACGCCGTTTAACCGCATCTGGCCAAACAGCTGCGGGCTTTGCGCATCCCCCGCCAGACGCAGGTTGGCGCTGAGCATCCCCGCCGCCTTTTCTCCCCGCGAGAAAATCGGATTCACCATCGCCAGGTTGAAGTTGCGAATATTGACGTTGCCGCCGAGATTGCGCCGCCCTTGCGGATCGGTAATTTGCACCTGTCCGTCAAGCTGACCGTTGTTGGTCAGACGAATAAGCCATCCCAGTTCCGCACGATTGTTACGCAGGTCAGCGTTCACATTCAGGGTGTCGAACGCCACCGGCAGCGGCGCGTCATTGACCTCCTGCGTCACCTTCACGTTACGCCCGGAGAGGGTAACGCTGCCCTGCGGCAGTCCCTCTTTGGTGGTGTCCCACGCGACGTCCGCTTTACCGCTGAAGACCCCGCTGGCCTGGGTGGTTTCCGGCATAAACGGTTTCAGCATCGCCAGGTCAAAACGGTTGAGGTTGATCTGCGCGCGTCCTTCCGCGCCCGCATCAATGGTCTGCGGCACGCACAGCTCAGCATTCGGGTTGGTCCAGCAGTGTGGCCCAATGCTGATCTTTTGCTCCGCATTGCGGTAGTCCAGCGCGATGGATCGGGACAGCACCAGCGGGCCGACCGGCGTGCTGAAGCGGGTGTTATCCAGCACGCCCTTCCAGCGCGTTGCCTGGCGGTCAAAACTGCCCGTCAGGTGCAGCTGCCCGGAGACCGGCTCGCCCTGCACGCGCAGCTGGAGATCGTGCTGCTTTTCGTTACCTTTTGCCGCCAGCGTGACCAGACTGATGTTCACGTCCGGCTGGGAGATACGCTCCACGCGCAGGTCCAGGTTTCCGCCGATCTGATCGGTGGATTTCACGTCCCCTTCGACGCGCACGCGGGCAATGGAAAGTTCCTGCCAGCGCAGGTTATTGGCGGTGATGTCCGCCAGCAGCTGCGGCGCCTCCACTGTACCGCGAACCTTCACTAACCCCTTCGCCGTCCCGCCAAGACCCGGCAGGGCGTTATCGAGATTTGGCGCGTCGATGGTGGCATCCAGATCGAGATCTTTCACCCCCAGCTCGCCTTTGATATCTGCCGTGTTGCGGCCCAGCGCCACGTGCAGGCCCGGGATCACCCACTGGAGATAGCTGTTGCCCTTAAGCGAGCCCTCTACGTTGACTTTGTTCTGCTTCACATTACCGGTGAGCTTGAGTTCCGGCACGTCCATCTGCCAGGTGCCGCCGTACAGGCTACCGCGGGTTTTGATCAGACCATTCAGTTTTGACGGCCAGTCCGGGACTTCTTTAGCGGTGTTGATCCCGGTCAGCTTCAGCTCGCCGCGCCAGCTGATCGCCTGCTGCCAGTCGAGCAGCGCGGTCAGCTCGGTTTTCCCTTCCAGCGCCGCCACGGTCAGCTTGTCGAGGTTAACCTGCAACTCGTTACCCTTCGCATCCAGAGTAATATCGGCGGGCGGTACTCCCTGCCCCTTCACTGCCGTACGGAACGACAGCGTGTAGTCGGTCATTTTGCCACTCAGCTTCAGCTTTAGATCGTCGGCCTGGAACTGCTTTTCACCGGTGAACGGCCAGTAAAGCTGCTTGCTGACAATCTCAAGGTTGAGCGGTAGACCGGCCTCTGCCAGCTGGGTTTGCCCGCGCAGTACCATATCCACAGGGCCGGAGAGGTTCACGCCGAACTCCAGCTTCTCGCGCAGCGCGCCGCCGACTTTCACCTTCACCTTCTCGCCTTTCAGCGGATCGATGTTCAGGGCGCTTTTAAGGGTAATATCTACCGGCCAGTTATCGCGCAGCAGCGCATTGCCTGAGGCGTTTACCGACCCCTGGTTGGTATCGATATCCAGCGCGTCGAGCTTCATGTTGCCGTCGATACTGCTGACTTTAAGCAGCATGTTGAAGACCGTCAGATCGGTATCGCCGGTCAGACGCAGCTGCTCGCCCTTAAACTCTTCGATATTGAGGTTCAGCGGCAGATGCACGTCGGTCATCTCCGGCAGAACCGGTTTCGAGAAGAGATCTTTCAGCGTTTCACCCAGCGGTTTTTCTTCCGGCTGCGGGTTCTGGATCTTCGGCTCGACGATCTCTTCCTGCGCCACGTCGGCCACCTTCGGCAGCGCAATCAGCAGCCCTTGCAGGGAGGTTGGGGTCAGGGTGAGGTTTTTCTCCTGCCAGCGCAGACCGGAGGTGAAATCCATCACGGATACCGTCGTGTCGTCGATTTTGATATTGACGTTATCCAGCGCGACCCGGTAGAGCGCAATCGGGTACGGCGTGGAGAGATTCAGCGGGCCGCTGTCCTCTTCCTCGACAGGCTCAGACTTCGGCATTTTTTTGGAGTCTATCGCCACATTCACATCTTTTAGCGACAGATCGTTTACGCACAGCTGGCTATCCCGCAGGCAGCCGAGCTTGACCGCCAGATGAAACTCGCCCGCGTTCACCGCCACGCCGGGCTGTTCATAACGAATATTCTTCAGGCGCAGATCGCGCCAGCCGCCCGTCACCTGGCCAATTTCCAGCCCTGGCACCCAGCGGTTCGCGGCGTTAAACAGCAGATGCAGGCCCGTGGTGGTACCCACCAGAAATGCCACCGTGCCGAGCAGTAATACGATAAAAATCAGCACCCCGAGGCTTATCTTCTTCCATAAACTCATAATTCAGGCCCCAGACCGATGTAAAACTGTAAACCGTGTTCTTCTTTGTCGCCCACCGGAACGGCGAAATCGAGCTTGATCGGCCCGACCGGTGACTGCCAGCGCACGCCCACACCCGCGCCGGTTTTGAAATCGCTGCGGCGGATGTCGTTCACCGCCTCGCCGCTGTCGACAAACATGGCGCCCCACCATTTGCCGCTGACGTTGTACTGATACTCCAGCGAGCCGGTCGCCAGTTTAGAGGCCCCGGTCAATTGGCCTTTCTCGTTTTCAGGTGAGATCGATTTGTACTTATATCCGCGAATGCTGCGGTCGCCCCCGGCGAAGAAACGCAGATCTGGCGGAACGCGTTCGAAGTCACCGGTTTCGATCCAGCCCAGGTTGCCGCGAACCACAAAGCGGTGCTTGTCGTAGAGGGTACGGATCCAGACGTTTTGCGCCTGCACGACGGAGAAATCCACGTCTGAGCCCCAGGCGGAGTTGGAATAATCGATGGAGTAGCGCTGAGAATCGCCCCAGGTCGGCATCAGGCCACCGCGCGAGCGGGTACGGCTGATCATCACGCCCGGATAAAGCAGCATGGTGGTGTTGGTGACGTTTGCCTGAGTAAAGTGGTCAAGGCTCCAGCGCAGGTTAATGGCGCGCTGCCAGCCGCTGGAGAGATCCCAGAAGCGTGATACCGCAAGCGTCGTCGAATCCTGTTCGGTATCGTTCAAATCGGTACGCTTAAAGCCGCCCTGCACGAGGTAGTATTGCTCAAGCGGATTTTTCAGCAGCGGCATTTTATAGCTGAAGTCCAGCTGCTGTTCAGGCGCAGACAGGCTGAGGCTGGTGGTCAGGCTGTGACCGTAGGAGTTCATCCACGGTTTTTTCCACGAGGCTTTCACGCGCGGGCCGACGTCCGTGGAGTAGCCGACACCGGTCTCAATGGTGTTCTCGGTGCGCGGTGAGACCACGCCATGCAGCGGTAACACTTTCGTTTTACGGGATTTATCAAATTGCGGTGCCACCACCACGGAGTTAAACCAGCCGGTGGCAGATAAACGACGGTTCAGCTCGCCCAGGTCGCTGGACTGGTAGTAGTCACCCTTTTTAAACGGCACCAGGTTTTGCAGATACTCATCACGGATTTGCGATCCTTCAAAGGTTACATCGCCAAACCGATAGCGCTCGCCGCTGTCGTAATCGATATCCCAGAATGCCTGACGTCGTTCAAGCGCAACGCCCAGCTGGCTTTTGTTGAACTGGCTGTCAAAGTAGCCTTTGCGCAGCGAAACGCTGGTTAAGGATTTTTTAAAGCGATCGTAATCCCCGTGATTAAGCACGGTGCCCACTTTCGGGCGGTTGCTGAGCAGATCCAGGTAGTCACGATCCGTGCGTGCACCGCCGCGCAGCACCACGTTCGTGCCGCCAATCAGGACGGGTTCTCCCGGCGAGACGCGGGCAATCAATACCTGACGTCCTTTAGCCGGCGGCGGCCGTAAATCGAAATCAATGGTGGGTTCGTAGTACCCCAACGCCTTTAAGCCTTCGCGAATGGCGTCATCCACGCGCGCGCGAAAACGCCGATCCGGCGTGACTTCATCGCTCTGGATGGTGGAAAGCTGCGCACGCACGTTTTTTTCCAGCGCCCCGGATAACCCCTCAACCTGCAAACGGACATTCGCCGCGCTGGCAATCCCGCTTGTCAGCATTAAACTGACTAAACATAACTGGCGGATCTTTGTCACGTTTTCTCCTGAATATCCCTGTTTCCACCCTGGAAGCAAATGCAGTGCCGCTCCGCGGCAAAATACGGCCTGAAAGCCAAAAACCCAAATTACGGGTTGAAAAAGGGCCTAACACCCAAATATTTCTTATGATTAAATCTAGACTCATTCATCGCATTTATTGTGTTCAATTAAACGCTTCGTGACAACCTTAACCGAAACAACGCTACCCCGGAGGCCCCACCGTGAGTTTATTTGATAAAAAGCATCTGGTATCACAAGCCGATGCGTTACCGGGACGCAACACCCCTATGCCAGTGGCGACATTACACGCCGTAAACAACCATTCAATGACAAACGTTCCTGATGGAATGGAGATCGCCCTGTTTGCCATGGGCTGCTTCTGGGGCGTAGAACGCCTGTTCTGGCAACTGCCGGGCGTGTACAGCACCGCTGCGGGCTACACCGGAGGATATACGCCTAACCCAACCTACCGCGAAGTCTGTTCCGGTGAGACCGGTCATGCTGAAGCGGTGCGTGTGGTGTATGACCCGAGCGTCATCAGCTATGAACAGCTGCTCCAGGTGTTCTGGGAAAATCATGACCCGGCGCAGGGCATGCGTCAGGGTAACGATCACGGCACCCAATACCGCTCGGCCATCTATCCGCTCACCCCTGAGCAGGAGGCTGCGGCCCACGCCAGCCTGACGCGTTTCCAGGAAGCGATGCAGGCAGCCGGTGATAAACGTCAGGTCACGACGGAAATCGCTACTGCGAAACCGTTCTACTATGCCGAAGACGACCACCAGCAGTACCTGCATAAAAATCCGTACGGCTACTGCGGCATTGGCGGCATCGGCGTCTGTCTGCCTCCACAGCAGGACTGATTACTGCATCAGCGCCACGCGAGCCGCGTGGCGCGCCTGTAAGCAAAAGTGTCAGTTCATTACTTAACCACTCACTGCCTTTTCATCCGGCCACTTTTTGCCGAAAACGTGACCTCTGGCAGATTTACACGCCTTTACGCTATACTACCGCTGAAATAATCGGCTCAACGCTACGAGCTGAGTTCAATGTGTCTTCACACGAATGGTATCAACTCCCCTTCTGAGGATCTGGCGAGAAGCCGGATAAACTATGTTAAACAGTATTTTAGTAATACTTTGTCTTATTGCCGTCAGTGCATTTTTCTCGATATCGGAGATCTCGCTGGCTGCCTCCCGTAAAATCAAACTGAAGCTGCTTGCCGACGAGGGCAACATCAACGCATCACGCATTCTGAAAATGCAGGAAAACCCAGGCATGTTCTTTACCGTGGTGCAGATTGGCCTGAACGCGGTCGCCATTCTTGGCGGTATCGTGGGCGATGCAGCATTTTCTCCGGCGTTTTATAGCCTGTTTGTAAAGTACATGTCCGCAGAGCTGGCCGAGCAGTTGAGCTTCATCCTCTCCTTCTCGCTGGTCACCGGTTTGTTCATTCTATTCGCGGACCTGACCCCGAAACGCATCGGTATGATTGCGCCAGAAGCTGTGGCTTTGCGTATCATCAACCCGATGCGCTTCTGCCTGTATGTCTTCCGTCCGCTGGTGTGGTTCTTCAACGGCCTGGCGAACGTCATTTTCCGCATCTTCAAGCTGCCGATGGTGCGTAAAGACGACATCACCTCCGACGATATTTATGCGGTGGTGGAAGCCGGGGCGCTGGCAGGCGTGCTGCGCAAGCAGGAGCACGAGCTGATCGAGAACGTTTTCGAACTGGAATCCCGTACCGTGCCGTCCTCCATGACCGGCCGTGAGAACATCATCTGGTTCGATCTGCATGAAGACGAGCAGAGCCTGAAGACTAAAGTGGCGCAGCATCCGCACTCCAAGTTCCTGGTCTGTAACGAAGATATCGACCATATCATCGGCTATGTGGACTCCAAAGACCTGCTGAACCGCGTACTGGCAAACCAGAGCCTGGCGCTGAACAGCGGCGTGCAGATCCGCAACACCCTGATTGTGCCGGACACCCTGACGCTCTCCGAAGCGCTGGAAAGTTTCAAAACCGCCGGTGAAGACTTCGCGGTGATCATGAACGAATATGCGCTGGTGGTGGGCATTATCACCCTCAACGACGTCATGACGACGCTGATGGGCGACCTGGTCGGCCAGGGGCTGGAAGAGCAAATTGTGCAGCGTGATGAGAACTCATGGCTGATCGATGGTGGTACGCCGATTGAAGACGTCATGCGCGTGCTCGACATCGACGAGTTCCCGCAGTCCGGAAACTACGAGACCATCGGCGGCTTTATGATGTTTATGCTGCGTAAGATCCCGAAACGTACCGACTCGGTGAAATTCTCTGGCTTCAAGTTTGAAGTGGTGGATATTGATAACTACCGCATCGACCAACTGCTGGTAACGCGCATTGATAGTAAACCGACCGTGCTGGTACCGAAGCTGCCAGATGCGGAAGATAAGGTGTCAGCGTAACCCTTTGTATGTCCCACAAACATCAACGGCTCCCATCGGGAGCCGTCTTTTTAACTACTACTGCATAGCACGTTGGTTAAGCCATCTCAGTTTGCAGACGCATAACCTGACGGTTGACTTCGGACATCACAGACAAGTGCTGTTTGTCCTTCACTTTCGGGATAAGGATTTTGCCCCTATCGAACTCAAAAGCGCCAACATCCTTGATATACAACCGTCCACGGAACAGGATCTTCACGTACTTCGCCACCTGAAGCGGGTTGTAGCGTTGGAAAATTTTCATTCTTGTATCTCCTGCGAATCATACGCCCTTGCGGTGCCACAATCGGCCCGACTGTCCTGAGCGCAAATTTTGATGCCCAATGACTATAGACCAGAACCTCGTACTTACCCAGTGTGCATAAGTTTATTTACCGTTTGATTACAATTATTCAGAATAATCTTTGCAAAGCGTGATACAGAGCAGTATATGCCGTCGTTTTTGCGTGGATATGTGCGTTCGCCCGCAAACTGGCATCGGGATTGCGGGAAAAGCCCATTGATCGCACTTATGATTAAAAGCGCATGACCAAGTGGTCGGATCACCTGCTCACAATAAGGAAACACCATGACCCTACGTAACCTCCTGGCAGCAGCTTGCCTGTTGCTGCCGCTGATGGCTTCCGCACACAACATTGAAAAAGGACAACGTGTCCCGCCGGTCGGCATTGCTGACCGGGGAGAATTGATTCTCGACAATGATAAGTTTAGCTATAAAGCCTGGAATAGCGCGCAGCTTGCGGGCAAAGTGAGAGTTGTACAGCATATTGCCGGACGTACATCCGCTAAAGAGAAAAACGCCACCCTCGTGGAAGCGATCAAGGCCGCAAAACTCCCGCACGATCGCTACCAGACCACCACCATCGTGAATACCGACGACGCGATTCCCGGCTCCGGGATGTTTGTGCGCTCAAGCCTTGAGAGCAATAAGAAGCTCTATCCCTGGTCGCAGTTTATTGTCGACAGCAACGGCGTGACGCGTAAGGCGTGGCAGCTGGAAGAAGAGAGTTCAGCGATTGTTGTGCTGGACAAAAACGGTCGCGTACAGTGGGTTAAGGACGGCGCGCTGACGCAGGATGAGGTGCAGCAGGTAGTAGCCCTGCTGCATAAGCTACTAGCTCAGTAAAGTGACACCCTGAAGCCAGGGTTGAGGAACGACTCGCGCGGGGTGTAGTCCAGTGGCTTACCCTGCCAGTCATGCACATGCGCGCCTGCGGCCGCAGCCACCGCATGCCCTGCCGCCGTATCCCAGACGTTCGTCGGCCCGAAACGGGGGTACAACTGCGCCTGCCCTTCCGCCACCAGACAGAACTTCAGCGACGAGCCGATCGACGTCGTCTGGTGTTCGCCCAGCTGTTGCAGGTACTCCTCCAGCTCGCTGTCGCTGTGCGAGCGGCTGATCACCACCAGCGGAGGACGGGCATCTCGCACCTGGATCTGCTTACGCACGCCGCACTCTTCCTTCCAGGCTTTACCTTCCGCCGCGCTGTACATCACCTTCATCACCGGGGCATAAACCACGCCAAGCACCGCCTTTCCTTTTTCAATCAGGGCGATATTCACGGTAAATTCACCGTTACGCTTGATGAACTCTTTCGTGCCGTCCAGCGGGTCCACCAGCCAGTAACGCTGCCAGTGCTGACGTTCGTCCCAGCCCTGGGGCGCTTCTTCAGAAAGGACCGGAATATCCGGCGTCAGGGTCTGCAAACCTTTCAGGATCACCGTATGCGCCGCGATATCCGCCGCCGTCACCGGGGAGTCGTCCGCTTTGCTGACAACATCCATCGGTTTCGCACCGTCGTACACCTGCATAATGGCATCACCCGCATCCCGTGCGAGCTGACAAATTTGATCTAACATTCTCCACCTCTTCGTTAACGCAGTGGGCATAACTTATTGTTTTAGTTATATCGTAATGTGAACAATTCCGCTATCTGTGAAGCAATTCTGGTTTCAGCGTTCTTTTTTCTGGCAGCATTCACACTTCTGTAAGCAACAAATACTACATACATACTCTTTTGTGGCTTGGATCGAAAAAAGGACTCCTCAGATGATTAAGTTTAGCGCAACGCTCCTGGCAACGCTGATTGCGGCAAGCGTTCAGGCAGCGACGGTGGATCTCCGCATTCTGGAAACCACCGATCTGCACGGCAACATGATGGACTTCGATTACTACAAAGATACGCCTGTCGAAAAATTCGGACTGGTACGTACGGCAAGTTTGATCAACGCCGCCCGCGGTGAAGTGAAAAACAGCGTGCTGGTCGATAACGGGGACTTAATTCAGGGCAGCCCGCTCAGCGACTACATGGCGGCGAAGGGGCTGAAGAAAGGCGAGATCCATCCTGTTTATAAGGCAATGAATACGCTGGACTATGCCGTCGGCAACCTGGGCAACCACGAATTTAACTACGGCCTGAAATACCTGCACGATGCGCTGGCAGGGGCAAAATTCCCGTACGTTAATGCCAATATCATCGACGTTAAGACGAAAAAGCCGCTCTTTACCCCTTACCTGATTAAAGAGACCGAGGTTGTCGACCAGGACGGTAAAAAACAGACGCTGAAAATCGGCTATATCGGCTTTGTGCCGCCGCAGATCATGACGTGGGATAAAGCCAACCTCGACGGGAAAGTAACCGTCAACGACATTACCGAAACGGCGCGCAAATACGTGCCGGAGATGCGGGCGAAAGGTGCAGATGTGGTGGTCGTTGTGGCCCACTCTGGCCTCTCGGCCGACCCGTATCAGGCGATGGCTGAGAACTCCGTGTATTACCTCAGCCAGGTACCGGGCGTGGATGCGATCCTGTTTGGTCACGCCCACGCCGTCTTCCCGGGCAAAGATTTCGCCAGTATCAAAGGCGCGGACATCGAAAAAGGGACGCTCAACGGTGTGCCATCGGTGATGCCGGGCATGTGGGGCGACCACCTTGGCGTGGTAGATCTGGTGCTGAATAACGACAGCGGGAGCTGGAAAGTCACGCAGTCGAAAGCGGAAGCGCGTCCGATTTATGATGCCGCTGCAAAAAAATCCCTGGCCGAAGAAGATAAAAAGCTGGTCGACGTCCTGAAGCATGACCACGACGCAACGCGTGAATTTGTCAGCAAGCCGATCGGTAAATCGGCTGATAACATGTACAGCTTCCTCGCGCTGGTACAGGATGACCCGACCGTGCAGGTAGTCAACATGGCGCAGAAAGCCTATGCCGAGCACTATATTCAGGGCGATCCGGATCTGGCCAATCTGCCGGTTCTGTCTGCCGCGGCGCCATTCAAAGTGGGCGGGCGTAAGAACGATCCGGCCAGCTACGTTGAGGTGGAAAAAGGCCAGTTGACCTTCCGTAATGCCGCCGATCTCTACCTCTATCCCAACACCCTCGTGGTGGTGAAAGCCACCGGGAAAGAGGTGAAGGAGTGGCTGGAGTGCTCTGCCGGACAGTTCAACCAGATCGATCCGCACAGCAGCAAACCGCAGTCGCTGATAAACTGGGACGGTTTCCGCACCTACAACTTCGACGTGATCGACGGCGTGGAATATCAGATTGATGTAACCCAGCCCGCGAAATATGACGGCGAATGTCAGGCCATTAATCCGCAGGCAGAACGCATTAAACACCTGACCTTCAACGGCAAAGCGATTGATCCGAATGCCACTTTCCTGGTGGTGACCAACAACTACCGCGCCTATGGCGGTAAGTTTGCCGGTACGGGTGACAGCCACATCGCCTTTGCCTCACCGGATGAGAACCGTTCGGTGCTGGCGGCGTGGATTAGCGCGGAGTCGAAAAAAGCGGGTGAAATTCATCCGGCGGTGGATAACAACTGGCGTCTGGCACCGATCCACAGCGACACGACGCTGGATATTCGCTTTGAGACATCACCGTCCGATAAAGCAGCCGCGTTTATCAAGGATAAGGCACAGTATCCGATGAAACAGGTCGCGACGGATGATATTGGGTTCGCGATTTATCAGGTGGATTTGAGCAGGTAGCGATGATTGTGCCGGGTGGCGCTTGCGCTTACCCGGCCTACGGGATCGAGGATTGCGGGTAGGCCGGGTAAGGCGAAGCCGCCACCCGGCATTTCATGCCGCACGATCGTCCCGATTCGCCATCACCTTCGGCGTATTCACCTCAATCCAGTCAGCCAGCGCGGCCACCTTCTCGCTCACCTCCAGCCCCATCGGCGTCAGGCTATATTCCACGTGCGGCGGCACAACCGGATAAGAAACGCGATCGACAAACCCGTCCTGCTCCAGCGCCTGAAGCGATTGGGCCAGCATCTTCTCGCTCACACCGCCCAGCTTGCGGCGCAGATCGCTAAAACGATGCGTCCCCTGACGTAACGCCACCAGGATCAGCACGCCCCAGCGGCTGGTAACATGTTTGAGCACTTCCCGTGACGGGCACTGTTCTGCGAAGAGATTGCCATCGCGCATTTGCTCGCTGAGCGTCGGTATCGGTGTTTTCATACTTACCTTTTTGTGCGTACTTACTAAAAGTTAGTTATGGTGATAGTGTGCCACAACACCAGACAAACACGAAGGAGATTCATCATGATCGCGATTACCGGCGCAACCGGCCAGCTTGGCCAACACGTTATTGAAGAACTGCTGAAAACCGTTCCGGCCAGCCAGATCGTGGCTATTGTGCGTAACCCGGCAAAAGCCGACGCCTTAAGCCAGCGGGGAATTGTGGTACGTCAGGCGGACTATACCGACCAGGCCGCGTTCACCACCGCCCTGAACGGCGTGGATAAGCTGCTGCTTATCTCCTCCAGCGAAGTGGGCCAGCGCGCCGCACAGCATCAGAACGTGATTAACGCCGCCAAAGCCGCCGGGGTGAAACTTATCGCCTACACCAGCCTGCTGCATGCGGATACCTCCCCGCTGGGTCTGCACGTTGAGCACGTCGAAACCGAAAATGCACTGGCGGCTTCAGGCGTGCCTTACGCCCTGCTGCGCAACGGCTGGTACACCGAAAACTACCTGGCAAGCGCGCCGCCAGCGCTGGAACACGGCGTATTCATAGGTGCCGCAGGCGAAGGCAAAATTGCCTCTGCGACCCGTGCGGATTACGCGGCGGCTGCGGCAAAAGTGATTTCTGAAGAGGGTCACGCCGGCAAGGTGTATGAACTGGCAGGTGACAATGCCTGGACGCTGAGCGAACTGGCTGCGGAGCTTAGCAAGCAGAGCGGTAAGCCGGTAACGTATCAGAACCTCAGCGAAGCCGATTATGCCGCCGCACTGAAAGGCGTTGGTCTGCCTGCCGGGCTGGCGGAGATGCTGGCGGATTCCGATACCGGCGCGTCCAAAGGCGGCCTGTTTGACGACAGCCGTACCCTGAGCAAACTGATTGGCCGTCCGACCACGCCGCTGGCGGAGAGCATCAAAGCCATTCTGTAATTGTTAAGAATTGGTTATTTTTTGTGGCATCCCTTCGGGTCATCTCGGATAATGAAGCGATGACCCACAAGGAGGCTCACCGTGCAAGGCGTACCGGAACAGTTTACTGATGAGAGAGACAGCGCGCGCTTTCGCCATCTGGCGCAGTTGCCGGGTCTGGAGCTATATCACGCGCATATTGCTGACTACGCCTTTGAGCCTCACACGCATGAAGCCTTCGGTATCGGCACCATTGAAACCGGCGCCGAACGCTTCCGTTACCGCGGAACCCAACACTTAGCCGCTGAAAAATCGGTCGTGACCATGAACCCGGACGAGATCCACACGGGCGAATCCGCCACCGAAGGCGGCTGGCGCTACCGGATGGTCTATATCGAACCCGACCTGCTGGAAGAAGTCACCGGCCTTCGCCACTGGTGGTTTAGCGACGTGACCCGCCACGACCCGCTGCGCTCGCAGCAAATTGGCCAGCTGATTTACGGCCTTTGGCATACGAACGATGCGCTGGAACAAAAAGGGTTGCTGCTGGATCTGATTGAGACGTTCCAGCCGCTGGCCCGTCACGCGCCGGTAGCCCGGGAGGGCGCGCACCGCTTCGAGCGCGTTCGCGACTATCTGCACGACAACTATATGCGCGCGCTCACCCTGGACGAACTGGCGAGCGTCGTGTCGCTCAGCCCGTACCATTTCCAGCGCCAGTTTAAGGCCCATTTTCATGTCACCCCACACCAGATGCTGATGGCCATCCGGCTGTGGCGCG
This sequence comes from Enterobacter cloacae complex sp. I1M, assembly GCF_014982425.1. Classification (NCBI taxonomy): domain Bacteria; kingdom Pseudomonadati; phylum Pseudomonadota; class Gammaproteobacteria; order Enterobacterales; family Enterobacteriaceae; genus Enterobacter; species Enterobacter cloacae complex sp. I1M. Next base: position 78,518 of record NZ_JADCLG010000016.1, read on the forward strand.
CCAAAGCATTCCTCACCCACGGCATGCCTGCCGCCGAGGTGGCCGCCGCAACGGGGCTGACCGATCAGTCTCACCTGACCCGCGCCTTTACCCGCCGCTACGGCATTACGCCCGTGCGCTACCAGAAGCAGGTTTCGCCGCGCTTAACGGCTCAGGGCTTTATTGCACGTTAAATACTGTGCTTAGATTATTTATCAGTTATTGCAGCGATACACTGTACCGCTTAGCGTGACGTTAGTTTGTTGGCTGGAACCTGAGCCGAAGTAGGCGCTCCCGGTCTGCCCTGCTCGCTGCGTAAGAATAACGACAACGTTACCCCCCATACTGTAAGCCTGGTTTTTTAAATCATTACGTGCGCCAGTCTCAAGATTAGAGTTTGACGTCCATCCACCCGTGAAGAAGTTTCCCTGGCTGCCCGTCACTTCCCCCAGGAATGTACAATTGCCGGTTGGTTCAGTATTAGTAATACGTACCCGTTCAGCGCCCTGGTTCAAGTTATTTGCTGAGCATGCGGTTAACGCCATACTGAATAATACTATCGCTCTTTTTTTCATGTCTTTATTTTATCCCTTTGAAATAAAATGAGTTATCAGGCATTTTTGTTATACACGCGCGATCACTCAAATAGCGTATCAATAATAGAGTAATGTTACATTCAACTCAAGAATTATAATTCCTCATCTAAAGCCGGTCACAAATAAAACCGGTTTTTGCCGGGCTAAATCCTGAGCACGATAATGGTCTTCGCTTTCATTGATTTCTTCATTACTCCTGTTTCCAAAGATCGCGCTTGGGTTTACAACCATTAGTGCAAACACCGCCATTAAGCAGACTAAAAATAGTTTTATCACAATTATTACATTAACGTTCGATCGTAAGACAAACATAATCGCCAGCTCGCTGTGGCTATTAATATGGTGCAGATAAAAAATGAAAAACCATCAAAAACGCTTACCACGCCTGAAATAATCTAGTAGCCTGCTGCCTTATTGGCAGCCTTAATTCTTTTGGATCGCGAGTCTTTCTCATATTTATCTTTCTCCTCTAACACACTTCCAACCGCATCAATCCATGAATTAGCCGTACAGCCGGTAAAAAGCGTTATTGAAAGCAGCAGTAGCGCATTTTTTAAAAAATGTAATTTCATTTGTTTTCCTGTCAACATCGAACTGACTGTATTTTATTTTACCAGCCGAATGGATAACATCAGCGTTGGCGACAATGTACGTAGGAAAAGTCCCACAATCCTGCGTGGAGAGTTGCGTGTTACGGAAATCAGTCAGTGACGATAAAAAGAGGAAAAACCTTACACGTGAAAGCGAAAAGGGACACCTCGTTCTGTAGTAAAAATGGCTATACTGAGCGTTAAGTAGCAAGTAAACAGACGATTTAACAACCTATTATTCAACACGTTATATACATTTTACGCATTCAGGTTGTTTTGGTGAAGCCTGATTTGAAATGAACTGACTGCACGGGTTCAACCTACAGCCAGTTTGCCGCCGCACCAGTGGAATGAACCAGGCTAATGCGTTAACATCAGAATAATGCATCGCTTGCTGATTATATTAAGGGTTAGTATGAAAACCGCACTTGTTGTAGACGATCATCCTTCAGTCCGCATGGCATTGAAAATGACATTAGAAAAGATAGGCTTCACTCATGTGGATGAATGTGATAACGGTGCGCAGGCTATAAACCAGATAAAAAAAGGGAAATACAATATCGTCATACTGGATATTGGTATTCCTAACATGGATGGGATGTCGGTTATCGCGGCGGTGCGAAAAGCAGAGATTAATACAAAAATCCTGGTGTTCACCTCACAGTCAGCGGAACTCTATGCCAGCAGATGCATGATGTCCGGCGTGTCTGGATTTTTGACAAAGAATGAGGGTATGGAAGATGTTTCAGCGGCGATCAAAGCCATCAATTCTGGTTTTACATTTTTTCCAAATATAAGCTATGCCAACAATTTTACATCAAGAAAATCATCCTCACTGACAAACCGCGAACTAGAGGTACTGCGTAAAATCATTGCTGGAATGAAAAATATTGAAATAGCAGACAGCATGTGCCTGAGCAGCAAAACAATCAGTACCTATAAAACCCGGATAATGACAAAAATGGGCGTTACGACACTGGTTGATTTGATCGAGATTGCTAAAAGAGAAAAGATTGAATGAAGCGATGGGTTCACTTTAAGCTGCTGCTTATTTTATTGCCATTGTACGCCTGTGCGGAACCACTGAGCGACAAATCTCTGTCTCTGGAACTTTACCCCGATACAATCATCCAGCGTTTTTATAAGCAATCTCTGAAGGTGGGTGTTTACAGACCCGATTATCCGCCTTTCGATATCGTTATTAATGGCGAATACCTTGATGGGATCAATGCCGACATACTGCGGACAATCCGTAATAATTCGGATATCCATTTCTCTGTCACCCTTTTCGATAACGCTGTCGCTGCTTTTGACGCGCTGGCAGAAGGGTCTATTGATGCGATCACGACCACTGGCCCGGTAACTGAAACGAAAAAATCCAGGTATTCTTATCTCCCGGTTATTTCAACGAATAAAATAGTTGAAATCGCACCCGCGGAAAATAAACCCGATACAAAAGATTACGAGACGATTGCCACCGTTGATCGGTTTATTTCTGATGAGTTTATAAAAGAGCGCTATCCTGAAGCAAAAATAAACCGCTACGATTCCGTACTGAATGCGCTTGCCTCTGTCGCCCTCCATAAAAACGATATCTATGTGGGTGATGCAATAAGTGCTGGTTATTTTTATAACAATAGCGTTTTCAATACTCTTCACGTCAGTCGCCAGCTTAATACCATTAACCAGGCAGAAGGAAAAGTATACTTCGCAATACGTAACTCTGATATAAAAACCAGACAAATCATAGAATCCGGGCTACAAAAGATATCCCAGTCAGATCTGTCAGAATTCATAAGGGGCTGGGATAAATCCAGTGATTTTATCACGCCGGGCTCACCACAATATCTCACCGAAAAGGAAGCCCGGTGGTTACAAGGTAAGAAGCAGTTTTATGTTCAGCTGCCAACAACCGCGCCACCTTTTTCAGAATATGCTAACGGGACGTTTACTGGCATCATCCCTGATGTCTTTAGTCTGATTGGCAAAATGCTTAACGTTACGTTTGCATTTTTGCCAGAAAACCCGTCATCAAAGAACATTAATCCTGATGAGATCGTTGGCTTTGCCAGCTCCGTATACAACACCGATACGCGATATCGGTTTACCCGAAGCTTCATTCAATTTCCTCTTGTTTTCGTTACTCGTCACGGTGAGAGCCTAAAAAAATTGCCTACGCGCGCTCGCCGGATCGCGACTTTTATGGATGTTAATCATCTCGAGGGTTATGATCTCACTTCGTATACCGTTGTGCCTGTATCTTCGACGGCAGCTGCCTATAATTTATTAAGCAGTAACAAAGTCGATGCCGTACTTGATAATTTTGTCTCCGCTAATTATTACACACACACGCATCAATATTCCCTGGCCATAGACGATATAGTTGATGGAAATTTTGCCAAACTTTCCCTGGGCATTTCCGCGCACAATGAAATTTTGTATGAAATAATCAATAAATCATTAAAGAACCTCGCCGGATCTGAACTCGACGATATCACCACGAAATGGACCGCCGCGCCCTCAAAAACAAGTTTCATCGAAGCAAACAAAACCGCCATTCTCTACACGGTAATAGTCCTTCTCCTGCTGGGCATGATTTCTACCGGCTGGGCGCTTGTCCTTCGAAAGCACGTTCGACATGCACAGCGGACCCAGAGAAAACTGGACGATCAGCTGGCTTTGACAAACGCGCTTATCAACGGCACGCCGAATCCCCTGTATGTTCGTAATAAAGATGCAGAGCTCATATCGTTTAATGAGGCCTATACGGAAGCTTTAAAAGATTTCCATATCGAAGAGGAATACGCTTTTAGTCAGGCTGAGTTTGAAAATACAACGGCCTCACATCTTTCGTCTCTTGAAACATACCGCCAGGATTTCTTCAGCGTGTTACGGGATAAGGTATCAATATCGAAAGACCGGGCAATTACATTCAGCGATGGGCGCCCTGATGCCGTGATATATCACTGGATGGTGCCATTCCTGGATGCCGAAGGCCGCGTAAATGGCGTTATTGGCGGCTGGATTGACATCACGTCGAGAATCGAAATGGAAGAGAGCCTAAGAGCAGCCAGGAAGGAATCTGAAAGGGCGAATGTAGCAAAATCCACTTTTCTTGCCACCATGAGCCATGAAATTAGAACGCCTCTGAATGCCATTATCGGTATGCTGGAGCTTGGAACAAAAAAACTCCACGATGGAATCATAGACAGTACCGCATTCGACGTCGCCTATTCTTCGTCAAACGTACTACAGGAACTTATTGGTAATATCCTTGATATTTCCATGATTGAATCTGAAAAACTGGTTATTCATTATACAGAAATGGAGCTCAGAAAAACCATTGAACAGATTATCTCCTTATTCAGGCCTGGCGCGTTCAACAACGGTATCGAGCTTGTACTCCTATATCCAGCAAAGCTCGACGACATCATTGTGACAACAGATGAGCTTCGGTTCAGACAGGTTGTCAGCAATATCATCAGTAATGCCATCAAATTCACGAATGAAGGCGAAGTGCGTGTCGCAGTAGAATGCGTTAATTCTCAAGTCACAGACGTCGCCCTGCTGCAAATTGCCATAACGGATACGGGCTGCGGTATATCGCCTGAAGGGCAACAGACATTATTCCGACCTTTTTCCCAGGCTGATATTAACGGCTATTCTCATCAGTCAGGCTCCGGGCTTGGACTCCTCATCTCTCGCCGGCTTTGTGAAGCTTTGGGTGGAGGCATCCAACTTCATAGTCAACCGGGCGTGGGAACCAGAGTCGACATTACGTTAAAAGTGGGCGTAAGCCAACAGAAGAGCAAGCGTGCTGCGGCAGAGGTTATAGATATCCAGCGTCAAAACAGCTCAGCCACCGTTCTTGTCGTTGATGATTTTTACCCAAATCTCATGCTGTTAAATAAGCAGCTGTCATACCTTGGCTACGTCGTGATCGAATGTAGCGATCCTCGTGACGCATATGCTCAGTGGAGAAGCACCGGTGCCGAGATTATTATCACTGACTGTAATATGCCGTATATCTCAGGAATTGAGCTGACAAAATTAATCCGTAAGGAAAACAGCGATACTGTAATTATCGGCCTGACGGCTGATGCCCGCGATGAACAAAGAGGAGCCTGTCTTCAGGCCGGGATGACGGAATGCCTCTTTAAACCCGTTTCGCTCAAAACCCTATCCCTCGCATTAAGCAAATTTGCCAGCGCTATCCAGCCCGCCACAAACGCATGCGCAAAAGCGGAAGATCGGGTCGACCAGCATGTATTTAACTCCTGCTTAGCGCATCTCGACGTCACCATCAGCGATTTGCACGACGCTATCAGCGCGGAAGATTTCTTGCAGATCGCCGAACTTGCTCACCTGATGAAAGGCGGTTTTTATCTTCTGAAGAACGATTCGCTGGCTGACTTATGTACTGAACTGGAAGAAGCCGCAGACAGGAAAACCATCAGCCTCTGCCTTCAGCTTGCGCTACGTCTTGAAGATGCGGTAAGCGATCTCTCGTCATGAACCTTGAGCCTAACCAAGCGCTAATGTTTGGCTTTGACTGAGTATCAGACGCGCTTTTAGATATAATTCCTGACGGCTGTGCGTCCCGATCCGGTCCGACAGTAAAGCGCGCTGACAATAAAGCGTTTTTACCGAGCGAAAGAGCCGTCTGGCCTCAAGAGGAAGTGGGATATCTTTTTCCAGCATTTGCATGGTTCGGTTATCACATCGAGTGAGCAGAGGCAGAACGTTGTCCGAAGCGTGCGAGGCGTAACCGGCAATCCAGCGTCTGATTATTTCAGCCACCGCATAAATGCTGGTATCTGGAGTAATGAACAGTGTTCGTTCATATCCGCTGGTCCCTGACAGCATTCGGAAGCAAGAGTCAGTACAGAAAACAATACGAGGGATCTTCCCTTCCATTGCCGCATCCTCCTTCATCCGCCATACGAACACCTGTGGCAGCGTCATTCCGACAAAGACCTGCACCTGGATCTCTGGCATGGTAATAATGTCTGGCGAAATAATATTCCTGAAAAGCACCACCAGCGCGGAACAAAATACATTATTGGCTCCGCTGATAGAAATACGGGAACGCCCTGTCAGCATCACCTGTTCGGACCATATGACTTCCTGCATCTTCTTTCCTGTAAAATAGGCCGATCGTTCTCATCGTCCCACGTCGTTGATTGCAGGATATGAAAACCGACGTTATGCCGTGGTCGTAAAAATCCGTCGACTATAGTAATGACACCGTCCTTCGAAGCCTGTAGGTCTTATAGGTATGTCTTGTAGGATTAAACTGAAACCACGGAAAAAGTATCCTGGCGGCTGACGCTTTGGCCCCATGTCTTTACGTTCCCTGAGCGCTAATGCGCAACCTCATACAATACGCGTGCATCTGTGCCTCCTACACTGGCTACAACATGTATTACTGTGGACGAAAAGATGATTAGCGGCGTGTTGTATGCCCTGCTTGCAGGGTTGATGTGGGGGCTGATTTTCGTCGGCCCGCTGATTGTGCCGGAGTACCCGGCAATATTGCAGTCGACCGGACGCTATCTGGCGCTGGGGCTTATTGCCGTGCCGCTGGCATGGCTGGGGCGTGCGCGTCTGCGCCAGCTGAGTTGCCAGGACTGGCTCACCGCGCTGTGGCTGACCATGATGGGTAATCTTATCTACTACGTCTGCCTGGCCAGCGCCATTCAGCGTACCGGTGCGCCGGTGTCGACCATGATTATCGGCACGCTGCCGGTGGTCATTCCGGTTTTCGCAAACCTGCTTTATAGCCAGCGAGACGGGAAACTGGCGTGGTCAAAAATGGTGCCTGCGCTGGTATGCATCGCCGTGGGGCTGGTGTGCGTGAATATTGCCGAGCTACGCCACGGCCTCGAAAACTTCAGCTTGTGGCGTTACGGTTCTGGGATCTTTCTGGCGGTTATTTCAGTTGTCTGCTGGGCCTGGTATGCCCTGCGCAACGCACGCTGGCTGCGGGAAAACCCGGATAAACATCCGATGATGTGGGCGACGGCGCAGGCGCTGGTCACGCTTCCTGTCTCGTTGCTGGGCTATGTGGGTGCATGTATCTGGCTGGGTAGCCAGCATCCGGATTTCGCCCTGCCCTTCGGACCGCGCCCGTGGGTATTCGTCGGGTTAATGGTCGCCATTGCCGTGCTCTGTTCGTGGGTTGGCGCGCTGTGCTGGAACATTGCCAGCCAGAAGCTGCCGACGGTGATACTGGGGCCGCTGATTGTCTTTGAAACGCTGGCCGGGCTGCTCTATACCTTCCTGATGCGCCAGAGCGTGCCGCCGCTGCTAACGGCCTGCGGGATCGCGCTGCTGGTCGTTGGGGTGGTGATTGCGGTGAGAGCGAAGCCGGAAAAACCGATGGTCGTTCCGGCGTCGGAGGGGTGAGCTTTTCGACCAGCGGCGCTTAGCTTGCAGGGCCTACAAAACCGTAGGCCGGGTAAGCGTCAGCGCCACCCGGCACAGTATCAGAACGTTTCCCAGTTCGCTTCAGACGCCGCTACGGGCTGCGCTTTAGGTACATAGGTCTTTACCGGCGCGGCTTTCACCGCCTGGTTACGGGTGATCTTAAACACCGCCACCGCGTCGTTCAGGCGCGCGGCCTGATCTTCCAGCGCCGCCGCCGCCGCCGCAGACTCCTCCACCAGCGAGGCGTTCTGCTGGGTAACGCGATCCATCTCCGCCACCGCCTGGCCCACCTGGTCGATACCGCGGCTCTGTTCGTCGGAGGCCGACGCAATCTCACCCATGATGTCAGTCACGCGCGTAACTGCATTGACGATCTCTGCCATCGTCGCGCCCGCTTCATTTACCAGCTGAGAGCCCGCGTTAACGCGCTCGCCGGAATCATCGATCAGGGCTTTGATCTCTTTCGCCGCCTGAGCGCTGCGCTGGGCAAGGGTACGCACCTCACCCGCGACAACCGCGAAGCCACGCCCCTGCTCGCCCGCACGCGCCGCTTCTACCGCCGCGTTCAGCGCCAGAATATTGGTCTGGAAGGCAATGCCATCGATTACGTTGGTAATTTGCGCAATTTTGCTGGAACTGGTGGCGATTTCGTCCATGGTGCGCACCACGCCTTCTACCACATTTCCGCCCTTCTTCGCGGTGGAGGAGGCGTCCAGCGCCAGACGAGAAGCCTGACGCGCGTTATCGGCGTTTTGCTTCACGGTGGCGGTTAACTGTTCCATGCTGGCTGCCGTCTCTTCCAGAGAAGCGGCCTGCTGCTCGGTGCGAGACGAGAGATCGTTGCTGCCCGCCGAGATTTCACCCGCGCCGGTGTAGATGGTATCTGCGCCTTCACGCACTACGCCCACCGTGTTGGCCAGCGCAGTCTGCATCTCCTGAACGTTGCGCGCCAGGATCGCCATTTCATTTTTACCCTCAGCCTGAATCGGCTGGGTTAAATCCCCTGCCGCAATGGCGCGGATATGGCTGATCACCTCTTCCAGCGGCAGCAGCAGCACGCGGCGCATCGCAATCCAGCTGGACATAATCACCGCGATCACCAGCAGCATCACCGCAGAGAGGATCCACAGAATGCGTTTGTAGTCGCTTTCATTGTCTTTGATGCCTTTGTCGGTGAGCGCGGCCTGCGCCTCGCGCCATTCGCGATAGACCTTTTGCATCGCGGTCTGCTTCTGTTCGGCATTTTGTTTGAACATATCTTCCAGATTGCCCTGCCCCAGCAGAACGTTCATTTGCGTCAGCGTGGCGGAGTAGATGCGGTAGTGCTCTTCCAGCCTGTCGGCCAGGTGCTCGTCCATACCCGGCGTTTCCGGCAGCGCGTAATATTTATCGTAATGTGTCTGGGCATCAGCCAGCAGGTTTTTCGCGGTATTGACCAGCTCGTTCAGCTGCCCGCCGTTAATCTGCGACGCCATGCTGCTTTGCAGACGCAGCATGCCGCGGTTAAGGGTGACACGCGCCTGATTCAGGCTGATCCAGGCGTCGGTAAACTCCGCGACGTTCTGGCTGGAAAGCTGAGAAACGGTGAAGTTCTCTTTGTCGTTATTGAGCGCATTAATGAAAATGCCAGCGGAGATCAGTTGCATGATGCCGAGCACAAGCAGCACCGAAATCAAAAGAGTAATGACTTTTATACGTTTAAACATGCGTTGCCTTTTTTATATACAGGTATTGTCTGACCTGTATCTATCGGCACGCGCGGCAGGTTGTTTACTGTTTCTCCACCTTTAAAAACTTTCGAAAGCCCTTTTCTGCATTCAATCAGCAAGTTAAAAGCACGATTTTTTTTGTGATCCCCTTCTCATTTTTACCCTTGCCTCTAAAGGGTTATAGTATCCACATAAAGATGCATTTAAAATGCATCTTATATTCCTGATGATGAGGTAACTGCTATGGCCTTCCGCGACCAACCCTTAGGCGAGCTGGCGCTCTCCATCCCTCGCGCTTCAGCGCTGTTCCGTAAATACGATATGGATTACTGCTGCGGCGGTAAGCAAACGCTGGCGCGCGCAGCGTCGCGTAAAGAGCTGGATGTAGAAGCTATCGAAGCGGAGCTGGCTAAGCTGGCAGAACAGCCTGTCGACAAAGACTGGCGCACCGCGCCGCTGGCTGAAATCATCGACCATATCATTGTGCGTTACCACGACCGTCACCGCGAACAGCTGCCGGAGCTGATTTTACAGGCCACCAAAGTTGAGCGCGTTCACGCCGATAAACCTTCCGTACCGCGCGGCCTGGCGAAATACCTGACCATGCTGCACGAAGAACTTTCCAGCCACATGATGAAAGAGGAGCAGATCCTCTTCCCGATGATCAAACAGGGCATGGGCAGCCAGGCAATGGGGCCCATCAGCGTGATGGAAAGCGAACATGATGACGCCGGCGAACTGCTGGAAGTGATCAAACACACCACCCACAATGTCACACCGCCGCCAGAGGCGTGCACCACCTGGAAAGCGATGTACAACGGCATCAACGAGATGATCGACGATCTGATGGAACACATCAGTCTTGAGAATAATGTTCTGTTCCCGCGTGCATTATCGGGTAAATAAAAAAGCCCGGTGGCGCTAGCGCTTACCGGGCCTACAACGTCCTCGAACGTAGGCCGGGTAAGCGTCAGCGCCACCCGGCAACATGCTTAACGCATGCCAGCCATCCGTTTCTTACCGATAAACAGCCAGCCCAGCCCCAGCGCAATAAACCACAGCGGCGTGACGATGAGCGCCTGACGGGTATCTTCTTCCAGCGTCAGTAGCACCAGCACGAAGACGAAGAACGCCATGCACACCCAGCACATCAGCTTGCCCAGTGGCATCTTGTAGATCGACTTCTCATGCAGATGTGGACGCTGTTTGCGGTACACCAGGTATGAGCAGAGGATGATGGTCCAGACGAACATAAACAGGATCGCCGACACCGTGGTGATCATCGTGAACGCGCCGATTACGCTCGGGTTAACGTAGAGCATCACCACACCGCCCAGCAGACAGATGCAGGAGAAGGTCAGCCCTTTCGCCGGTACCGCACGTTTAGACAGTTTGGCGAACGCGCTCGGGGCAACGCCCTCCTGCGCCAGACCAAACAGCATACGGCTGGTGGAGAAGACGCCGCTGTTCGCGGAAGAGGCTGCAGAGGTCAGCACCACGAAGTTAATCAGGCTCGCGGCAGCAGGCAGCCCCACCAACACGAACAGCTCGACGAACGGGCTCTTGGTTGGCACTACTGAGCTCCATGGCGTCACGGACATAATGATGATCAGCGCGAACACGTAGAACATGATGATACGCAGCGGAATGGAGTTGATCGCGCGCGGCAGGGATTTCTCCGGATCTTTAGTTTCCGCCGCCGTGGTCCCCACCAGCTCAATCCCGACAAACGCGAACACCGCAATCTGGAAACCGGCGAAGAAGCCGCTGATGCCTTTCGGGAACCAGCCGCCATCATTCCACAGATGGGCAAACGAGGCCTGAACGCCAGTTGGCGACTGGAAGTGCGTCAGCACCATTACCAGCCCGACGACAATCAGCGCGATGATGGCGACGATTTTGATCATCGCGAACCAGAACTCCATCTCACCGAACATTTTAACGGTCGCGAGGTTGAGGCTCAGCAGCAGGACAATCACCGCCAGCGAGGCGACCCAGTCCGACAGGCCGGGGAACCAGAATTGGGCGTAGGCCGTAATAGCGACAACATCCGCCATGCCGGTAACCACCCAGCAGAACCAGTAGGTCCAGCCGGTAAAATAGCCCGCCCACGGGCCAAGCAGGTCTGACGCGAAGTCGCTGAAGGATTTGTATTCGAGGTTCGAGAGCAGCAATTCACCCATTGCACGCATCACGAAAAAGAGCATAAAACCGATGATCATATAAACGAAGATGATCGACGGGCCTGCAAGACTGATAGTTTTGCCCGAGCCCATAAATAGCCCTGTGCCGATGGCGCCGCCAATGGCAATGAGCTGAATGTGACGGTTCGTGAGATTTCGCCGTAGCGACTGTTCAGACGTCGCCTCTTCTGCGGCGGCGACTTTGACCTGATCTACCATGTGATATTTTCCTGTTTATGCCTGTCTGTGTTGTTAAGGCTCTTCTGGCCTTTAAATACGCCAAATAAATGACGGTCCCTTTGTAAGGGCTTATCGATAGTAGGTAAGAATCGGCGGGATGAATACTATGATTTGAATATTATGTTAATAATATGTTGAAAATGAGTGTCATATCACTCATACAGCGCGAAACAGCTCACAAAAATACACGTAACAGTTTCGTTTGCAATACAAAATGTTGATTCCGTCGTAACTCCAGGTTTTATCGCTATTTTCCTCTCCCCGACTGGAGAGAGGAAAATAAGAAAAACCGATTACAGGATTTCCAGCAGCTCGACTTCAAACACCAGGGTGCTGAATGGCGGAATGGACGCGCCAGCGCCACGCTCGCCGTATGCCAGGTTGTGCGGGATAGTCAGTTCCCATTTTGAACCTACTGGCATCAGGGTCAGGGCTTCGATCCAGCCTGCAATCACGCCGTTGACCGGGAATTCAGCCGGTTCGCCACGCGCGACGGAGCTGTCGAACACGGTGCCGTCGATCAGCTTACCGGTGTAGTGTACGCGAACGTGGTCGGTACGCGCCGGGATTGCGCCATCACCCTGATTGATTACGCGGAACTGCAAGCCGGACTCGGTGCTGTTCACGCCTTCACGCTCACGGTTCTCTTCCAGATATTTCACGCCTTCTGCCGCCATCTCTTCGAAACGCGCGCGACGTACGGTGTCAGCACGTTCGTGGATTTCACGCAGCGCACGGTGCACAACGTCAACCGGCACAGCGGGCTGCTTGCCTTCCAGCGCGTCAGCGATACCCGCCACCAGCGCTTCCGGTAACAGACCTTCCAGGCCGGATTCGCTCAGCTGCTGTCCTACCTGCAAGCCGATGCCGTAGCTTGCCTGCGCTTCGATAGTGTCAAAAGTCGGGGTGGTCATGGGTTTTCCTTCCATCACATTTAAAGTAGCGGGCAGCATATCAGCCATGCCCTTATGGGTAAAACTTTGTCTTAAGTAAAGGTGACAAACTGCGACGAAACGGAAACAATAGTAGCCGTCAGGATTTTCCCTAATATATGTCACGAAAGCTGGCTTTGTTACGCCCATCAGGCAGTTAGCAAACTACACTTCTCAGGACAGGATAAAAAGACGCGGAGCAGGAGGAGAGCCATGCCCGGGCGATTTGAACTGAAACCTACCCTGGCGAAAATCTGGCATGCGCCGGATAACTTTCGCATCATGGACCCGCTGCCGCCTTTGCACCGCAGAGGCATTATCATCGGCGCGTTGCTGATGGTCATCGGTTTCCTGCTTCCTTCCGGCAGTGACAACGTTGATACCGGGCCGGTAAGCCGCAATGCTGAGCTGGATATCCAGTCGCAAAGCCAGCCGCAGCCTGATTCACAGCCGATGCAGACGCAACTGGTCACACCGTCTAACGATCCGGGCCAGGTTGCGCCGGTTGAACCTGAACCTGTTCAGGAAGATCAGGAGCAGGCCGCCGCCCCTTCAGAGCCACAGGCGCAACAGCCCACCGGCATTGAGCAGCAGTGGCGTTCGTATCGCGTAGAGCCAGGGAAAACCCTTGCTCAGCTGTTCCGCGACCACAATCTGCCGGCAACGGATGTGTATGCCATGGCGCAAGTCGAGGGGGCTGGCAAGCCGCTCAGCAACCTGCAAAATGGTCAGATGGTGCAGATCCGCCAGAATGCCAGTGGGGTGGTGACCGGGTTAACGATCGATACCGGAAACGGGCAGCAGGTACTGTTTACCCGCCAGCCGGACGGCAGTTTTATCAGAGCACGTTAATAGCCCAGGCCGGGTAAGGCGAAGCCGCCCCCCGGCACTTTTGTTCTCAGGCACGCCGTTTATTCACCCACCAGATCCCCGAGCAGACCAGCACCAGCGCAATCGCGTATTTGATGTCCAGAATGTTTTCGCCGAGGAATATGGCGGAGAGCACCGTTCCTGCTACAGGTATGACAAAGTTGAACGGGGCAATCATACTCACGCGGTTCACTTTCAGCAGCGCGCTCCACAGGGCGAACGCCACGGATGAGAGCAGCGTCAGATACCCCAGCACGGCGACGGCCTTCATGCTGTGCACCTCCAGCGCCCCGCCCGTGGCATAGCCTCCCACAACCAGTGCCGCCCCGCCTATCGCCAGCTGCCATCCCGTCATCACCGTCGGGTCAACGGTCTGGGAAATGCGTTTCCCGTAAAGCGTGGCCGCAGAGAGAATAAAGGCCGCCAGCACCACAAATCCGTCACCTTGCCAGACAAACTGGAAATCACTTAACCCGCCGTGGAAGTTCACCAGCATCACGCCGGTAAAACCCAGAACACAGCCCAGCGTTTTGTTATAGCTGAGTTTGTCGTTGTGGTAGATAAAGTGCGCCAGCAGCACGCTGAAGAAGGTCCCGGTGGCATTCATGATCGAGCCGTTCACCCCGGTGGTGTAAGCAAGGCCGATATAAAAGAAGGTGTACTGGATGGTGGTCTGGGTCAGCCCGAGGATCGTGAGCTGACCAAACTGCGTGGGTGTGAGCCTGGCAATCGGTTTACGCTGGGCCAGGGCAAAGAGCAGCAGCAACGCACCGGCAAACAGAAAACGGTATCCGGCAAAGACGACTTTGGACGGAATATCATCGGTCGCGATCTGGAAGAGTTCGTAGCCGCTTTTAATGGCCGGGTATGAGCTTCCCCAAAGCAGACAGCAGAGCGTGGCGCAGGCATAGGCCACATTTCGACGGGCAAAGACGGGCGTGGGCAGAGCGGTATCCATGACAAATCTCATAAATAAAATTGCGTTTCAATTTATTATCAGAGAATGCATCAGGAATAGCGACCTTACAATCGCAAAACATGACGTAGGGTCACGCTAAAAAGCAAAACGCCGGCACAAGGCCGGCGCTTCGACGTGAGCAGAGTAAAAAATTACTCAGCTACTACGTTAACAACCAGTTTAGCGAACACTTCGCTGTGAACCTGGAAGTCAACTTCGTGCTCACCAGTGGTACGCAGAACGCCGTTCGGCATGCGAACTTCGCTCTTAGCCACTTTAACGCCTGCTGCAGTGACTGCATCAGCGATATCGCGGGTACCGATGGAACCGAACAGTTTACCTTCATCGCCAGCTTTAGACGCGATGGTAACGGTGCCCAGTGCGTTGATTGCTTCAGCGCGAGCGTTAGCAGCCGCCAGAACGTCAGCCAGTTTGGCTTCCAGTTCAGCACGACGTGCTTCGAAAAACTCTACGTTTTTCTTAGTAGCTGGAACAGCTTTACCCTGTGGTACCAGGAAGTTACGAGCGTAACCCGCTTTAACGTTTACCTGATCACCCAGGCTGCCCAGGTTTGCTACTTTATCAAGCAGAATAACTTGCATTACCTTATCCTCTTAAAGTCGTATTAATGGACCGTGCCCGATTACTGATGACGATCAGTGTACGGCAGCAGAGACAGGTAGCGAGCGCGTTTGATAGCGCGAGCCAGCTGACGCTGATATTTTGCACGAGTACCGGTGATACGGCTTGGGACAATCTTACCGCTTTCGGTGATGTAGTTTTTCAGCGTTGCGATATCTTTATAGTCGATCTCTTGAACGCCTTCCGCGGTGAAACGGCAGAACTTGCGACGACGGAAATAACGTGCCATTTGGCTAGTCTCCAGTATCTATCAAATCAATCTGCTCGGCATGCAGAACCATTTTGCTCAGGCCGTTCTTTGCCTTGTGGCAAGAGATGAACCCCTGAACGATTACTGCACTACCGACCGTTAAACTGTGAGTAATGGCCTGGTTTTCGTGTCCGCTAATGATAACGGGCATTTGGCACCACGCCTGCCGGTGAAACCCGGCTTCCTCTTGCACAGAACGATGCTCAAGCACGAACTGGCAATGCGGAATTCCTGATGGGCTGACCTTTCGAAGGGGGGTCCTGCACACGGTGCCGGACAACACCAGACGGTTGGTCATCAGAAATTACTCTTCAGAATCCCCAGCATCAGAATCATCTGCGGTTTCGTTTGCGAAATCATCGCGACGCTCACGGCGCTCGTCTTTCGCTTTAACCATCGGAGATGCTTCGGTCACTGCGTGTTTGGTACGCATAACCATGCTGCGGATAACGGCATCGTTGAAGCGGAAGGTAGTTTCCAGCTCATCAATCACTTCCTGCGGCGCTTCAACGTTCATCAGAACGTAGTGAGCTTTGTGCAGTTTGTTGATTGGGTAAGCCAGCTGACGGCGGCCCCAGTCTTCCAGACGGTGGATCGTGCCTTCTGCACCAGTGATGGCAGCAGAGTAACGCTCGATCATACCCGGAACCTGTTCGCTCTGGTCAGGATGGACCATAAAAACGATTTCGTAATGACGCATCGAATTGCTCCTTACGGATTATTCAGCCTCCTGTCTGGGTCAGCCGAGGCCCGGGGAGGCAAGGAACGTGTTAAAGGTCGGCTGAAAAATTGACGCGTCATAATACTTGCGCGCCCCGCTAAACACAAGGTGATTGCACAAATAATTCGCACAAAGGGTAAAGCTGTTCTAAGTGGGTGATTTAAAATCTCACTTATCAGAAACGCTGTTTTTTTGAACAACACCATCAGAAATGGTCACCCATCGCAACCCGAGTAGCGATTACACTTTAATCAGAAGCCTTAAGCAGAGAAGGAGAGCATTACCCCATATCACAGCACGCAGTTGTGGAGCGCATATCATGAAAAGAATCGCATTCGCCATTTTGGCTGCGCTTTTGCTCAGTGCAAACGCGATGGCAGCCATCAAGATAGACAGCCGACAGGCCAGAAACATGGATGATGTGCAGAGCTTAGGCGTTATTTACATCAATCATAACTTCGCCACTGAAAGTGAAGCAGATCAGGCGCTTAATGAAGAAACCGATGCGCAGGGCGCAAAATACTATCACGTCATACTGACACGTGAGCCCGGCAGCAACGGCAATATGCGCGCCAGTGCAGATATTTACCAGTAACGCTTTATCGCCTGCACCAGGAAAGCCAACGAAAATCATAGCTATATATGATTGCCCCCTGCCGGGGGCTTTTTTTATGAATGGCTCCGGAATACCACCGGTTACAACTGTTTCGGTATTCCAGAGCACTTATTCACTTCTGCCCGTAATAAGCATTCGGGCCGTGCTTACGCATGAAATGCTTGTTCATCAGATAATCATCAATGCCCTGAAGCTGTGGGTTAATGCCGCGCGCAATCCACGCCATTCGAGCCACCTCTTCCATCACCACCGCGTTATGCACGGCGTCATGCGCATCTTTACCCCAGGAGAATGGACCATGCTGGTACACCACAATACCCGGCGTATGCAGTGGTTCCGTCTCACCCAGCGTTTCGATAATGACCCTGCCGGTGTTAAGTTCGTACTCGCCTTCGACCTCAGCCTGCGTTAACGCCCGCGTGCAGGGAATATCGCCGAAGAAGTAGTCCGCGTGCGTCGTACCCAAAGCAGGGATCGCCAGCCCGGCCTGTGCCCAGGCGGTGGCGTGCGTGGAATGGGTATGCACAACACCACCCAGGGACGGGTAACGCTGGTACAGCGCCAGATGGGTTGCCGTATCTGAAGAAGGACGCCATTTGCCTTCAACAACGTGTCCTTCCAGGTCAACCACCACCATATCGTCCACTTTCATGGCGTCATAGGCCACGCCGCTCGGCTTAATCACCACCAGCCCCTGATCGCGATCGATGGCGCTTACGTTGCCCCAGGTAAACGTCACCAGTCCATAGCGCGGGAGATCCATATTGGCCTCAAAGACCCGCTGTTTCAGCTTAAGCATGTTCCGCCTCCAGTAAGCCTGCCCGCGCCATGCGCTCGCGCACCCAGTCCCGGGCTTTCGCCACTTCTGCCGCCGGGTCGTCCGCGGTTTCGCTCCACATCTCAATCAGGTAAGGTCCGCAATAACCTGTCTGTTTGAGCGTCTGGAAGCACCGTTCGAAATCCACCACCCCGGTGCCGAACGGTACGTTTTTAAACACGCCGGGACGGGTATCTTTTACGTGCACCGCCACGATATGCCCGATGCCCGCCTGAAGCTCCATCTGTACGTCGTTATCCCATGCCGACAGGTTGCCGATATCCGGATAAAGCTGGAACCACGGATTGTTCAGATAGTGCGCGTAGCCCAGCGCCTTGCTAATGGAGTTCATCAATGGATAATCCATGATCTCCATCGCCAGCGTCACCTGCGCACGGCTTGCCATCTCAACGCTCTCTTTCAGGCCGTCACGGAAACGACGGCGCGTCTCATCGTTGGCTTCCTGATAGTAAACATCGTAACCCGCCAGTTGGATCACGCGGATGCCAACATCCTGTGCAAAGCGAATGGCTTTACGCATGATCTCCAGCCCTTCGGCGCGTACGGCATCATCTTCGCTGCCAAGCGGAAAACGACGGTGAGCGCTCAGGCACATGGACGGCACGCGCACGCCGGTTTCGGCAATGGCGCTCACCAGCGCCAGACGCTGGTCGCGGCGCCAGTCCAGGCGAGAAAGACGCTCGTCCGTCTCATCCACCGACATTTCGACAAAATCGAAACCCAGCTGCTTCGCCAGCTGTAACCGCTCCAGCCAGCACTCCCCCGCAGGGAGTGCCTTTTCATAGATGCCAAGCGGGACCTGTTTTGACAACATACCCGCTCCTTAACCCCAAAGCTGAGCGATTGAGCGTTTAAACTGACGCGCAGCTTCCACCGGAGATTCCGCATCGCGAATGCTACGACCGGCAATAAAGACGTGGATTGGAATACCCTTGAACAGCGGCAGATCTTCCAGCGCCAGGCCACCGGTTACGGTCACTTTGAAGCCCATATCGGCCAGACGTTTGATCGCGCTGATATCGGCTTCACCCCACGCCACGCCTGCGGCCTGCGCATCACGGCTGCGGTGATAAACCACCTGCTGGATACCTGCTTCGCGCCACTCCTGTGCCTGCTCCCAGGTCCAGAAGCCGGTCAGTTCAATCTGCACGTCGCCGTTGAACTCTTTCGCCACGTCCAGCGCGCCTTTCGCAGTGTTGATATCTGCACAGCAGATCACGGTGACCCAGTCGGCGTTGGCTTCAAAGCACATGCGAGAGAGAATTTTGCCCGCATCGGCAATTTTGGCATCCGCCAGCACGATTTTATGCGGATAGAGCGCCTTCAGGTCACGAACCGCACGAACGCCTTCGCCCACGCACAGAATGGTGCCGACTTCGATGATGTCCACCTCTTCCGCAATCAGACGGGTGGTTTCGTAAGCGTGAGACAGCGTCTGGTTATCCAGCGCGACCTGCAACATTGGTAATGACATTTTCAATTCCTCTTAAACGGCCGCCGCAGTGGCGTTATCAATTAAATCCAGCACGTCCTGCGCGGTACGGCAGGCACGTAAACGGTCAAAATTAGCTTCGTCATCAAACAGGTTAACGATCTGCATGATGCCCACCTCCTGGTGGGTGTTGGCATCGACAGCTGCCATGGTGATCAGAATGTCGACCGGGTCGTTATCTTCGTGGTTGAACACCAGCGGGGTTTTCAGCGTCACCAGCGCAAAACCGGTTTTCTTGACACCCTCTTCCGGGCGGCCATGCGGCATTGCCAGCCCCGGGGCAATCACAAAATAGGGGCCGTGCTGCGCCACGCCATCCAGGATGGCCTGGTAATAACGCGGCTCGACAACGTCCGCCTTAACCAGCAGGTCCACGCTCAGCTTCACCGCTTCCTGCCAGGTACTGGCTTCGGCCTGTAAAAGGATGGAGTTATTCTCAGCCAGCGAATCACGTAGTTTCATGTGGCATCCTTACTTCACGTCTTGTGGGAAGTGCTCTTTGATCACTTCCAGCAGTTTTGGCCCAAAATCCGCAGGCGACAGCATGTTGCGCACACCTACCACGTATTTGTTGCCCGACACGCTAATCTCGCCGGCAATGTGCGTTGAAGCGATGATGATGTCCGCGCCGTTCAGTTCACTTTTGTATTCACCCACTGCGCAGCTGTTCACCGTGTGGTCAATGTTTGACTGGGTTAAAAACTGGTCCACTTTCATTTTCATGATCATGGAGCTTCCTTGCCCATTGCCACACACAGCCAGGATACGTACGGTCATAATCGAAACTCCTTAGTGAGCAGAAACTTCTGCTGTTTGTTTTTCCGCATCTTCTTCAGCTCGCAGCGAACGGCCAGCGAAGAACATATAAGTCAGTGCAATCAGGATGATGACGGCCATAAAGACCAGCCCGACGGACGCAAAGCCCTGCATCATCGGCGGCGCCAGAATTGACCAGTCCGCCATGCCCATCCAGGCGCTCATGCCGGTGAGCTTGACCGCCCACACGCACCCGAAGATTTCAACCATGCCCATCACCAGGCAGATCTTGAGCGCGGCGCGCCATCCGCCGAAGTGGTTAGCAAACACGCCGATAGTGGCGTTGGAGAAGAACATCGGGATAAAGCCAGGAATAATCAGGATTGAGGAGCCACAGCCCACCAGGATGCCGACCGCAATCAGCTGGCCGATGGTGCCCCACATAAAGCCCCAGACGACGGCGTTTGGCGCAAAGCTATAGATAGCCGCACAGTCAATCGCCAGCACCGCGCCAGGGATCAGGCGCTGAGAGATACCGTTGAACGCTTCCGACAGCTCGGCGACGAACATACGCACGCCCTGAGTGATGATGAAAATGGCCACGGCAAAGGAGAAACCGGTTTGCAGGATATAGACCGTCCAGTGGGTTTTACCCGCCATCGCCTGCACCACGTCAATGCCAAAGGAGAGCAGGATGGCACCGAAGAAAAGGGTCATCACAATCGCCGTGGAG
The DNA here is from genome assembly GCF_014982425.1 of Enterobacter cloacae complex sp. I1M. NCBI lineage: Bacteria > Pseudomonadati > Pseudomonadota > Gammaproteobacteria > Enterobacterales > Enterobacteriaceae > Enterobacter > Enterobacter cloacae complex sp. I1M. Next base: position 99,052 of record NZ_JADCLG010000016.1, read on the forward strand.
ACGATGTTGTCGTGGAAGATATTCAACCAGCCAGGCAATTTGAGGTCTTCAACACTCTCCTCTTTTTTACCCAGGTACGGTGCAACTTTGTACGCAATCCAGGAGGCGAACTGCTGCTGGTGACCGATGGAGAAGCCGCAGCCGTCAGTAACGTCCTGCGTTGGCTTATACATCATGTTGGAGGTGATGCCCCAGTAAAGCGAGACCAGCACTGCCGTGCAGATGACCGTGGTCCACATTGGGTAGCCGAAGATATAGAGAGAAACAGCAATCAGCCCCGCCTGCTGGAACATGATGTGCCCGGTGAGCATGATGGTGCGAATACCGGTGATGCGGCGCAGGAGCACGTAAATGATGTTCAGCGCCAGCGCGAGCAGTACCGCATACCCAACCCAGCTGTACGCATCCCCCATGCGATCGATGGTGGCCATCATGGACGCGTAAGTGTCAGAGATGGCGCCGTTAATGCCATATACCTCAGACATTTTGGCAACGACCGGCTTAAACGTGCTGGTCAGAATGCCAGACCCCGCCTGCAACAGCATAAAACCAATGATGGTTTTGATGGTGCCTTTGATAATCACGCTGACGCTTTTGCGCAGCAGGATGTACCCCAGGCACGTCACGATACCCAGCAACAGCGGGGCGTTGGTCATTACCTGATTAAAGAAAACGGTAAAGACGTTGTAGAGGATCTCCATAACTCTCTCCAGAAAATGAGAACACGAGGGGCAATCCCTGTGTGGTTGGTGTCATCACTCTATTAATCACAAATAATCACCACAAGATTGCATTTGATTATTTGTGACGGATCACGCAATTTATTTCCATGGAGTTAGTAATGATTTTCACTACCGATCCAGAAAGATAAATAAATTCTTAATTTTCAATATATTAATTATATATAGCGGTTATCTTAACAACGACGAGGTGTATTTTCTGTGATGTGGCGAGGGGAATTTTCCGCAAATCAGCCATTGCAAATCAATTCAAACAGTGCCAGCATTAATCACAACAAGTCACAGTATGATTACTTTTGATTAAAACCAGGAGTCAAACGATGAGTAAAGTGAAAACCATCACCCGTGAATCATGGATTTTGAGTACCTTTCCGGAGTGGGGTAGCTGGCTGAACGAAGAGATCGAGCAGGAACAGGTTGCTCGTGGCACATTTGCGATGTGGTGGCTTGGATGCACCGGGATCTGGCTGAAATCAGAAGGCGGCGCCAACATTTGTGTCGATTTCTGGTGCGGCACCGGCAAACAGAGCCACGGCAATCCACTGATGAAAAAAGGCCACCAGATGCAGCGTATGGCCGGCGTTGAAAAGCTCCAGCCGAACCTGCGCACCACGCCTTTTGTGCTTGATCCTTTCGCCATTCGCCAGATCGACGCCGTTCTCTCTACCCACGATCACAACGATCATATCGACGTGAACGTGGCGGCAGCGGTAATGCAAAACTGCGCGGACGACGTACCCTTTATCGGGCCGCAGACCTGCGTGGATTTGTGGATTGGCTGGGGCGTGCCAAAAGAGCGCTGCATTGTGATGAAGCCGGGCGACGTGGTGAAAATCAAAGACGTTGAAATTCACGCGCTGGATGCCTTTGACCGTACCGCGCTGATCACCCTGCCTGCCGACCAGAAAGCCGCAGGCGTACTGCCAGACGGGATGGATGAGCGCGCGGTGAACTACCTGTTCAAAACGCCTGGCGGTTCCCTGTATCACAGCGGTGACTCTCACTACTCCAACTACTACGCGAAGCACGGTAACGAGCACCAGATTGACGTGGCGCTTGGCTCTTACGGTGAAAACCCGCGCGGGATTACCGACAAAATGACCAGCGCGGACATGCTGCGCATGGCCGAAGCGCTGAACACCAAAGTGGTGATCCCCTTCCACCACGATATCTGGTCAAACTTCCAGGCCGATCCGCAAGAGATCCGCGTCCTGTGGGAGATGAAAAAAGACCGACTCAAGTATGGTTTCAAGCCGTTCATCTGGCAGGTTGGGGGCAAGTTCACCTGGCCGCTGGATAAAGACAATCTCGAGTACCACTACCCGCGTGGTTTTGATGATTGCTTCACCATTGAGCCAGACCTGCCGTTCAAGTCCTTCCTCTGATTGTGCAGCCCAATCGCCAGACACAGTGTCTGGCGATGTCATATTTAATTTAGTAATTTCATGCTATTTCAAATATCATCTTTTCAAATCAATTCTTTTCGGAATAGCTCATGACGGAAGCGCAACGGCATCAAATTTTACTGGAACTCCTGGCGCAAACAGGGTTTATCACCGTCGAGAAAGTGATCGAACGTTTAGGGATCTCCCCTGCTACCGCGCGGCGGGACATTAACAAGCTGGATGAAAGCGGCAAGCTGAAAAAAGTCCGCAACGGCGCAGAGGCCATCAGCCAGCAGCGTCCACGCTGGACGCCGATGAATATTCACCAGGCGCAGAATCACGATGAAAAGGTGCGGATTGCCAGAGCGGCATCACAGCTGGTGAATCCCGGGGAAAGCGTGGTGATTAACTGCGGCTCGACAGCGTTTTTACTGGGCCGAGAGATGTGCGGCAAGCCGGTGCAAATCATTACCAACTATCTGCCGCTGGCCAACTATCTCATTGACCAGGAACATGAAAGCGTGGTGATCATGGGGGGCCAGTATAACAAGAGCCAGTCCATAACCCTGAGCCCGCAGGACAGTGAAAACAGCCTCTACGCCGGGCACTGGATGTTTACCAGCGGCAAAGGCCTGACGGCGGATGGCCTGTATAAAACCGATATGCTCACCGCAATGGCAGAGCAGAACATGCTCAACGTGGTGGGTAAACTGGTGGTGCTGGTCGACAGCAGCAAGGTCGGTGAACGCGCCGGCATGCTTTTCAGCCGCGCCGAGCAAATCAGCATGGTGATCACCGGCAAAAACGCCAACCCCGAGATCCTCAGCAAGCTCGAGGATCAGGGTGTCACGGTGCTGCGCGTTTAAAGGTGCTGACGGAAAAACTCCACGGTGGCTTCCAGCGCAGCCGGAGTAATACGGTGCCGGACACCGGCACCCCACAGGCAGGTCAGATTGCTGTCCAGCCCTTCACGCTGTAGCGCCTGTTGCAGACGGAACGTTTCACCGGGCGGTACGACATCGTCGGCATCCCCATGCCACAGCAGCAGGGGACGATCGGCCAGCTGTGAAAGCGCATGGCTGACGTCCCATTCAGACAACAGGGCCTCAATCTCCTGAGGTGCCTGCGGCGGGAACAGCGTCTTTGCCAGTGACATAAAGTAGCCCGATCCCATCAGGCAAGCCACGGACGTCACCTCCGGATGCCTGGCCATGATCCCCAGCGCCGTCATTCCGCCCATTGATGCGCCTGCGACCGCCAGCCGTTTCCCCTCCACCAGCCCGGCCTGTAAAAGCGCGTCACGCAGCCCGGCGAACTCGGTCAGATTGCCGTGCAGCGTTTGCCAGAACAGCCCCAGCCGCGCCTGTTCATCGCCCGTAAAGCGTGCCCCATGATTCGGCGCATCAGGCATGACCACCCGGAAACCGGCCTGCGCCAGCGCGACGGCAAAATAGCTGTAGACCAGCTTTGAGGAGAGAAAGCCATGATAGAAAACTACCGTCGGCAGCGGCTGTTCACCTTTACCAGCCGGAAAAGCATGGATGATTTCATGCTCACTAAGCAGGCGAGTTTCAATTTCAATCATTGTCGATCCTGTGCTGATGAATGATTCATAATGTTGAGAGCTGGATTACGGTTTCACGATATTTTCATTCGAAATCTACGTCCCAGATAACACTTCGGGAACATTCCCCCAAAACTAAATTCGCAGACCACTACACTATGGCTATCAGGAAAAGAGACAGGTTTATGCGCAGGCTTACCGCTTTATTGCTGGTCTCACTGCTCAGCGGATGTTCCGTATTGCAGGGTACGCCAGAACCGGCACCGCCGGTTACCGATCATCCTCAGGAAATTCGTCGTAATCAGACGGAAGGATTACAACGCCTGGGAACCGTATCCGCGATGGTTCGCGGTTCACCGGATGATGCAGAAGACGCAATTGAAGCACAGGCCGTTGCCGCAAAAGCAGATTATTACGTCATCACGATGATTGATGAAACCATTATTACGGGACAGTGGTATGCACAAGGCATTTTGTACCGTAAGTGAGCATCATCATTTGAACGACCTTTACACTGCTTTGCGTCCGTAGACATTTTCCTGTCCACAATAAACTCCATGCCAGCAACAATGGAAATGAGTTTATTCGCGAAGGATTGCCCGGCGGATACCGGAGACACGTGAAAAGGAGCTGACGATGAAACGAACCCTTGCTTTAACGACGCTATTGCTTTCAGCGGGCCTGCTGAGCACCACGGCGCAGTCGGCTGAATTTGCCAGCGCGGATTGCGTCACGGGCCTGAATGAGATTGGTCAGATCTCCGTCAATAATATCACGGGGAGTCCGCAAGACGTTGAACGTGTCGTCGCCCTGAAGGCCGATGAACAGGGCGCATCCTGGTATCGCATCGTCCAGATGCAGGAAGATCACCATGTTAATCACTGGCGCGTGCAGGCTATTCTTTATGCATAATCCCCTCCGATAAAAGCCACTTAATTTTAGTGGCTTTTCACTTTTGCAAATTTTTTATCTCTCCCGAAACTCAATAAAAACAAACGCGTAACATTCAGTTACATTAAACAGATAAACGTTCTCTCCGCTCTGCCGTTGAACAGCCATCACTTTTCAATAATGAGCAATTTATGATCACCTTTTTCCGCCGGGCAGGACTGGGCACGAAGCTATCGCTGCTAACAGGTGTAAGTGTCGCTACGCTTTTTTTGCTGTTCACTTTCCTGTTGAGCCACAACGCCAGCCAGCAGCTTGAAGATCTTGCGGTTGAAGACCTGCATAACCAGTCCACCGGCATGGTGGATATGGTAGAGATGTTCAACACCAGCCTGAGCGAAGAGGTTGAAAGCTATACCCGTCTGTTCACCACCTTTTTGCCACAGCCATTAAACAGCGACAGCAGCCAGAGCCGGACCATAAATGGGCTTACCGTTCCTTTGCTGAAAGGCGGCGAAACGGAGCTGCATGAAAACAATACGCTTTCTGATGACTTCCTGAGCCGAACGGGAGCCATCTCGACGCTGTTTGTCCGCAGCGGTAACGATTTTGTCCGCGTGGCGACGTCGCTGCGCAAAGAGAATGGCGACCGCGCCATCGGAACCGTTCTTGATACCACCAGCCCGGCATTTGCCGCCGTCACTAAAGGGGAGGTCTATCGTGGCCTCGCGCTGCTGTTCGGCAAGCGCTATATCACGCAGTACCAGCCTGTTAAGAATGCGGAAGGCCAGGTTATCGGGATTATCTTTGTCGGCGTGGACATCACCCATTCGTGGAACGTCATGCGCGAGAAAATCCTTAACCGTCGTCTGGGCGAGAGCGGCCACTTCTTTGTACTGGATCGCAGCAGCGGCAAAACGCGCGGACAGTATCTGTTCCATGCCAGCGAAGAGGGCAAACTGCCTAACTGGGACACGGCGACACAGCAGCAGCTTCTAAGTGATAAAGCCGGCACGCTGGAACGCGTGAGCGCGGATGGCCGTACGCTCAAAGTTGCCTACACGCCGCTACCGGGCTGGAACTGGACCATCGTGGGTGAAGTGGATAAAGCCGTACTGCTTTCAAGCGTCACCACACTGCGCGATCGCTTCCTGATGGCGGGCGTGGTGCTATCCGCACTCTTCGCGGGCCTGTTCGTTATCCTCATTCGCCGGATGCTAACCCGCCCACTGCGCGAGGTGATCGCGCTTGCCCGGCAGTATGCCGCAGGCGATCTGCGCGCCAGCCTGCCGGTTACCCGCCAGGATGAAGTCGGCCAGCTGATTGACGCCATCAACGGGATCGGGGGAGGCCTGCAAAAAATTGTGTTGCAGGTCCGCGAGGCCGCAAGCGAGATCCATCTGGGGACTAACGCGCTGGCTTCAGACACCGGCGAGATATCTGAACAGATCAACAAGCAGGCCAGCAGCGTTGAGGAGACCTCCGCCAGCATGGAGCAATTAGCCGCCACCGTGCAGCAAAATGCCGCCAACATGGAGCAAACGCAGCAGCTGGTGGGTGAAACCTCGCGCGCGGTGCATCAGGGTGGAGAGACGGTGACCCACGCAGTCTCCACCATGGATGATATTCGCGATGCATCGAAACGCATTGAAGACATCACCCGCGTGATTGAGTCCATCGCTTTCCAGACCAATATCCTGGCGCTCAATGCGGCGGTTGAAGCGGCGCGGGCGGGCGAGCACGGGAAAGGTTTCGCAGTGGTGGCACAAGAGGTACGCGCCCTGGCCGCACGCAGCGCCAACGCCGTAAAAGAGATTGAACAGCTGATTGGCGACACGCTGAACAAGGTGAGCGAAGGCCATGCGTTGTCTGAGCAGACGCGTCTGGCGATGGATGCCATCATTGTTCATATCGATAACATCAGCCAGCTTGTCACTGAGATCAACCACGCCTCCCGCGAGCAGTCGGCGGGAATTGGCCAGGTGAATCTGGCGATGACGCACATCGGTGAGGCATCGCACATCAATGCCGATCGCATCTCACGCAGCGAGCAGACGGCACAGACGCTGCGCGAGAAGGGTTCACATCTCACCCGGCTGGTGAGCCTGTTCCAGCTGAAGGCTTAACCGACCCGGCCCGTGGCGCGCAGCAGCAGGTCGTTTTGCACCTGCTCGCTCATCAGCGTGCCGCCCCGGGTATCCAGCATCATGCGGCACCACGCCTGCGCCACGGGCGGCGATGCGTGCCGCAGCATTTGACTTCCGGCCCCGAGTAAAAAGAGCTGCTGCGCGATCTCCCTGCCCTGCGCTTCCTGCGGTTTCCGCAGCTTCTGCTGTAGCTGCCGCCAGCTGCGATCGAAGTGCCTGTCCTGGCCTTTTACCTGCGCGAAATCATCGGCGAGCAGGTCGAGAATGCCCGACTGCTTCGCCAGCACGCGCAGTACATCCAGGCACATAATATTGCCAGAGCCTTCCCAGATGCTGTTGACGGGCATTTCACGGTACAACCGCGGAAGCTCACTCTCTTCGCAATAGCCTGCACCGCCCAGCACCTCCATTGCCTCTGCCACAAACGGTATGCCCGCTTTGCAGACGCTGTATTTTGCCGCCGGAGTGAAAAGCCGCGCCCATGCGGCTTCCTGTGGGTCGTTGCGGTTGTCCCACGCCCGGGCGAGTCGGAACAGCAGTGCCGTGTGTCCCTCCAGCACCAGCGCCATACGGCTTAGCACGTCGCGCATTAACGGCTGGTCGATCAGATTTTTGCCGAAGGTCTGCCGCTGATGGGCATGATAAAGCGCCACCGAGAGCGCACGGCGCATCAGTCCGTGACTGCCCAGCGCGCAGTCAAAGCGCGTCAGCCCGCCCATCTTCAGAATTTGCCGGACGCCTTCCCCCTCTTCGCCCAGCAGCCAGCCGGAAGCATCAAGAAATTCAGCCTCACTGCTGGCATTTGAGCGGTTGCCGAGCTTGTCCTTCAGACGCTCAAGGCGCACGGCATTACGTTGCCCGTCGGGTAAGAAACGCGGGACAAAAAAGCAGGACAACCCGCCCTTCGCCTGCGCCAGCACCAGATGCGCATCGCTCTGCGGCACGGAGAAAAACCATTTGTGCCCCACCAGCCGGTAACTGCCATCGCTGCATTTCTCTGCTTTGGTAGTATTACTGAGTACGTCCGAACCGCCCTGCTTTTCCGTCATCCCCATGCCGATCAGCAGGCCGCGCTTTTGCGCCCCCGGCGCGAGATGGGGGTCGTAGCGATCGCTCATCAGCGGCGTTAACCACTCATGAAACGGTTTGGGCAGCGACCGTTGCAACAGCGGCGTGGCCGCAAAGGTCATGGTCACCGGGCAAAGCGTTCCCGCCTCCACCTGAGCATGAAGTACGAAACGCGCGGCCCTGGCGACGAACGATCCTTTCCGCGCCTCCTCCTCCCACGCCAGGTTGTGCACCCGGTTGGCGCAAAGCCCCTGCATCAGAAGATGCCATGCCGGATGAAAGCGGACGTCATCCAGCCTCGCTCCCGTGGCGTCATAACGCAGCAGCTCCGGCGGATTAACGTTCGCCAGTCTGCCCAGCTCCAGCGACTCTGCCGTACCCAACTGCTGGCCGATGCTGGCAAGAAGATCCACATCCCACTCAGCCCCTTCGCGCGCTACCGCATCGCGCAGGGCGCAATCAGAGAGAAAAAGGTTGCTGTTCGATAGCGGTGCGGGTTGATTAAAAACGGTATGTGTCTGCCAGTGCATGCTGTCTCCCTCCTTTCATTGGCAATAAAGGTAAGTATGGACAGAGGGCATGCACGCTGCATGGGAGAGGGGTCACACGATGACGATCGTGTTGATATCATTCGTGAAATAGCTCACAGAACATAAGAATAAACTATTTCCTTACTTAACTAATGCTGAATAATTTATTCTTACCCCGTTTTTATGAGGATCGTTATGCAACAGGATGCGCACAAGCGTGCATTAATTGCAGGCTCCATCGGTAATTTCATCGAGTGGTATGAATTTGCGGTCTATGGTTTTCTGGCAACGGTGATTGCCAGAAACTTCTTCCAGCTTGAGGGGGAAGCGGAGCTCACCAGCCTGATCCTCACCTGGGCCTCATTCGCCATCGCTTTCTTCTTCCGCCCGCTGGGTGCGGTGGTCTTTGGCCGCATTGGCGACAGGATTGGCCGTAAACCGACGCTGATTATTGTGCTGGTATTGATGACGCTCGCCACCGCTGCCATCGGTATTGTGCCGGTCTACGCCAGTATCGGGATTGCCGCGCCGCTGATCGTTACACTTCTGCGTATTCTGCAAGGACTGTTCGCGGGCGGTGAGTATGGCGGCGCGGTCTCGTTGATGACGGAGTTCGCCCCGCGCGGCAAGCGCGGTCTTTACGGGGCATGGCAGTCCTTCACCGTGGCGCTCGGGCTGTTAGCAGGCGCAGGCATTGTCGCGTTGCTCTCTACCCTTGTCTCCCCTGAAGCCTTGCACGACTGGGGCTGGCGCATTCCGTTCTTCCTGGCGTTGCCGATGGGTGCGGTCGCGCTATGGTTGCGGGTAAGCATGGAAGAAACACCGAGCTTTGTGCAGCAACGGGAAAAACCGGTTGTTACTCAGGCCAGCACCGCCGCCACGTTCAAAACCATTCTGATGGGCATTGGTCGCGTGATGGTCTGGTCTGCGGCGGGTTATACCTATCTGGTGATTATGCCGACCTATCTGCAATCTGCGCTGCACACCGGTTTTAACCAGGCGCTGCTGATTGCGGTGATTTCTAACATTGGGTTTGCGCTCACGATCATTCCGTCGGGCATACTGAGCGACAGGATCGGGCGGCGGACGGTGATGATTATCGCCACCGTGCTCCTGCTGATCCTCGCCCTGCCGCTGCTGAAAATTTTGCAGGCGGAGTCCAGCACGTTGGCTGTCAAAGCGATTGTGGTGTTGATTGCGGGGGGTTTGGTTGGGATGCTGGCAGGGCCGGGGCCGGCAATGCTGTCTGAGATGTTCCCGACGCGCGTGCGTTATACCGGGCTGGGGCTGGCCTATTCTCTGTCGAATGCGATCTTCTCGGGCTGTGCGGGGCTGATCATTACCGGGCTGATTAAAGAGACGGGCAATCTGGATATTCCGGCGTACTACGTGATGGCAACGGCGGTGGTGAGTATTTTCGCGCTGATGACGCTGAGAAAGGATGACCATTTGCGGTCGTTAGAGGAGTGAGATTGTTGCCCGGTGGCGCTGCGCTTACCGGGCCTACGGTACCATGCTTTTGTAGGCCGGGTAAGGCGAAGCCGCCACCCGGCACAACAGGCTACCCGCGCTGACGCACCGCTTCAAACAGGCAGATACCCGTCGCAACAGAAACGTTCAGGGACGATACGCTGCCCGCCATCGGGATGCTGATCAGCTCATCGCAGTGCTCGCGGGTCAGGCGACGCATGCCTTCACCTTCTGCCCCCATCACCAGCGCCATACGGCCGGTCATTTTGCTCTGATACAGGGTGTGATCCGCTTCACCGGCTGTGCCGACGATCCAGATATTTTCTTCCTGCAACAGACGCATGGTGCGCGCCAGGTTAGTCACACGGATCAGCGGAACGTTTTCCGCCGCGCCGCAGGCCACTTTTTTAGCGGTAGCGTTAAGCTGCGCGGAACGATCTCTTGGCACAATTACCGCATGCACGCCTGCTGCATCGGCGCTACGCAGGCACGCGCCCAGGTTGTGCGGGTCGGTTACGCCATCGAGGATCAGGAAGAACGGGTTATCCAGCTCAGCGATCAGATCCGGCAGATCGTTCTCTTGATACTGACGGCCCGGCTTCACGCGCGCGATAATGCCCTGGTGTACAGCACCTTCGCTTTTCTCATCCAGATACTGACGGTTCGCCAGCTGGATCACGACGCCCTGCGCTTCCAGCGCGTGGATCAGCGGCATCAGACGTTTGTCTTCACGCCCTTTCAGAATAAAAACTTCCTGAAAACGCTCCGGCGCGCGCTCCAGCAGGGCCTGCACCGCGTGGATGCCGTAAATCATTTCACTCATTGATGGTTCTCGTAATAAATATTGTCCCTCTCCCCGTTGGGGAGAGGGTCAGGGTGAGGGGAAATTACTCCGCCTGCTGTTTCTTCGCCGCGCGCTTCGCTTTGGTTGCGGCCGCTATTTTTTGGGTCTTGGTCGACGGTTTTTTCGCTTTACGAGCGTCTTTTTTCGCCGCCTTGGGCTTCTGCTGCTTCTCGCCACGGAAGGCGCTGTCTGGCTCAAAGTTTACTCTTTTACCTGCCTGACGTCGCTTGCCGCCCGCTTTACCGTTGCCGCCTTTTTTCGCTTTCTCACGCTCGGTTTTCCCGACGTTACGCGGAGCACGTTCGCTGGAGATGAGGCTGAAGTCGATTTTACGGTCGTCCATATTCACGGCTTCTACCTTCACTTCCACCCGATCGCCCAGACGGTAGGTCTGACCGCCGGATTCACCGATCAGACGTTGTCCGACCTGGTCGAAGCGGTAGTAATCGTTATCAAGGCTGGAAACGTGCACCAGACCGTCGATAAACAGCTCATCCAGACGTACGAAGAAGCCAAAGCCGGTGACGCTGGCAATCACACCTTTAAAGACGTTACCCACCTGATCCAGCATAAAGTCACACTTCAGCCAGTCCGCCACGTCGCGCGTTGCTTCATCCGCACGACGCTCGGTCATGGAACAATGCTGGCCCAGTTGCAGCATCTCTTCCATGGAGTAGTGATACCCTCCGGTTTCGGTCGTGTTGCCTTTATGACCCTGCTCGTGCGCCAGCAGATACTTGATCGCACGGTGCAGGGACAGATCCGGATAACGGCGGATCGGCGAGGTAAAGTGCGCGTACGACTGTAACGCCAGACCAAAGTGGCCCCGGTTTTCAGGATCGTAAATCGCCTGCTTCATGGAGCGCAGCAGCATGGTTTGCAGCATTTCCGCGTCAGGACGATCGCTGATGGATTCCAGCAGCTCGGCGTAATCGCGTGGCTCAGGCTTATTACCGCCAGGCAGCTCCAGACCGAGTTCAGCCAGCACGGAGCGGAACGAGGTTACGGCCTCCGTGGTTGGCTTGTCGTGAATACGGAACAGCGCAGGCTCTTTGGCTTTCTCAACGAAACGTGCCGCCGAGATGTTCGCCAGGATCATACACTCTTCAATCAGCTTGTGCGCATCGTTACGCTGAGTCTGTTCGATACGCTCGATACGACGCTCAGCGTTAAAGATAAACTTCGCCTCTTCACTCTCAAACGAGATCCCACCGCGCTCTTCGCGCGCCTGATCCAGCGTTTTGTAGAGGTTGTGCAGCTCTTCGATGTGTTTGACCAGCGGCGCGTACTGTTCGCGAAGATCCTGATCGCCCTGCAACATATGCCAGACCTTGGTATAGGTCAGGCGCGCATGAGAACTCATCACCGCTTCGTAGAACTTATAGCCCGTCAGACGTCCCTTGCTGGAGATGGTCATTTCGCAGACCATACACAGGCGGTCCACCTGCGGGTTGAGGGAACACAGGCCGTTGGAGAGCACTTCTGGCAGCATCGGTACAACCTGCGACGGGAAGTAGACCGACGTACCGCGGCTGCGCGCTTCGTTATCCAGCGGCGTGTGCGGACGCACGTAATAGCTCACGTCTGCAATAGCCACCCACAGACGCCAGCCGCCACCGCGTTTTTTCTCGCAATATACGGCATCATCGAAGTCACGGGCGTCTTCACCATCAATGGTGACCAGCGGCAGATCGCGCAGATCCACGCGGCCTGCTTTGGACTCTTCCGGCACTTCTTCACGCAGGTTTTCGATCTGGTCTTCAACCGCTTTCGGCCAGACGTAAGGAATTTCATGGGTGCGCAGCGCCATATCAACGGCCATGCCGGTGCCCATGTTATCGCCCAGCACTTCGACGATTTTACCTACCGCTTTGGTACGGCGGGTCGGGCGCTGGGTAAGTTCAACCACTACCACAAAGCCCATGCGTGCGCCCATCACCTCTTCAGGCGGGATGAGAATATCGAAGCTCAGACGGCTATCGTCCGGCACCACAAAGCCTACGCCCGCATCGGTAAAGTAACGGCCTACAATCTGGCTGGTTTTCGGCACCAGCACGCGGACCACGCGCGCTTCGCGGCGGCCTTTACGATCTGCACCCAGCGGCTGCGCCAGGATCTGGTCGCCGTGAATACACATCTTCATCTGTTCGGATGAGAGGTACAGGTCGTCTTTACGGCCTTCCACGCGCAGGAAGCCGAAGCCATCGCGATGACCAATAACGGTGCCTTTCAGCAGATCGAGGCGTTCTGGCAGCGCGTAGCACTGGCGACGAGTAAAGACCAGCTGGCCGTCGCGCTCCATGGCGCGCAGGCGGCGGCGAAGGGCTTCAATTTGCTCTTCACCCTCAATGTTTAATTCAACGGCAAGTTCTTCACGATTGGCGGGTTTTTCGCGTTTTGTTAAGTGTTCAATGATGAACTCGCGGCTGGGGATAGGATTCGCGTATTTTTCGGCTTCGCGTTCCTGGAAAGGATCTTGTGACATGTCGGTTCCTCCGTTGTCAGCTCCGGTGGAAATTTTCTTCATTCCACCAGCAATAATTTATAAAGCGGTTGATTCTCTTCAACCAAATCGGCCAGCGTGTAGTTATCCAGTTCCTTGAGAAAACTTTGCACGGCCTTTGAAAGCGCCTGTTTCAGGCGGCAAGCGGGCGTAATGTGGCAAAACGCGCTGCTACAGTTCACCAGAGATAGCGGCTCCAGTTCACGTACCACATCGCCGATACGGATACTCTGTGCCGGTTTACCGAGACGGATCCCTCCATTCTTCCCGCGGACGGCAGCAACGTATCCGGCACGACTAAGTTGATTGATTATTTTGACCATATGATTACGGGACACACCGTACACCTCTGTGACTTCAGAGATGCTGGTCATCTTCCCATCGGGTAACGACGCCATGTAAATCAGCGCGCGTAAGCCGTAATCGGTGAAACTTGTTAACTGCACATCAACCTCAGGAAAAAGGGAAAACGCGGTCAAACCGCAGAGATATTCATTAATGATGATAAACCAGCCAGATAGTTAGCGGCTAATTTATTTGACAGACGGGGCGAAAAAGCGGAGATCCAGGAGCGGTCGCCGGATGGCGCTGCGCTTATCCGGCCTACGGGTTTCCCCGCAGGCCAGCAGTCACGAAGATTATGCGTCGAACGGGTCGCGCAGGATCATCGTTTCAGTACGATCCGGGCCGGTAGAAATAATATCGATCGGCACTTCGGTCAGTTCTTCAATACGCTTAATGTAGTCCAGCGCAGCTTTTGGCAGGCCACTACGTTCTTTCACACCGAAGGTGGTCTCAGACCAGCCCGGCATGGTTTCGTAGATTGGCTCAATGCCTTCCCAGTCGTCAGCGGCCAGCGGAGTGGTAGTCACTTCGCGACCATCTGGCAGACGATAGCCCACGCAGATTTTCACTTCTTTCAGGCCGTCCAGTACGTCCAGCTTGGTCAGGCAGAAGCCAGACAGGGAGTTGATCTGCACAGCACGACGCACGGCAACGGCGTCCAGCCAGCCGGTACGACGACGACGACCGGTGGTTGCGCCAAACTCGTTACCCTGCTTGCAGAGGAACTCGCCGGTTTCATCAAACAGCTCGGTCGGGAATGGACCTGCACCCACGCGAGTGGAGTACGCTTTGATGATGCCCAGAACGTAATCCACATAACGTGGGCCCAGGCCGGAGCCGGTTGCCACGCCACCCGCGGTGGTGTTAGAGGACGTTACATACGGATAGGTACCGTGGTCGATGTCCAGCAGGGTACCCTGCGCACCTTCAAACATGACGAAATCGCCACGCTTGCGCGCCTGGTCCAGCAGATCGGACACATCAACAACCATGCCGGTCAGAATGTCAGCAATCGCCATGACGTCATCCAGCACTTTCTGGTAGTCAACGGCTTCGGCTTTATAGAAATTCACCAGCTGGAAGTTGTGATATTCCATCACTTCTTTCAGTTTTTCAGCGAAGGTCGCTTTGTCGAAGAGGTCGCCCACGCGCAGACCGCGACGAGCCACTTTATCTTCGTATGCCGGGCCGATGCCACGACCGGTAGTGCCGATCGCTTTCGCGCCACGCGCTTTTTCACGCGCCACGTCCAGCGCCACATGATAGTCCAGGATCAGCGGGCAGGCTTCGGAGAGCAGCAGACGCTCACGAACAGGGATACCACGGTCTTCCAGACCTTTCATCTCTTTCATCAGCGCAGCTGGAGACAGCACAACGCCGTTACCGATGATGCTGGTGACGTTTTCGCGAAGAATGCCCGATGGAATAAGATGGAGGACGGTTTTTTCACCGTTGATTACGAGAGTATGGCCTGCGTTGTGACCGCCCTGGTAGCGTACAACATATTTAGCCCGTTCAGTCAGAAGATCGACAATCTTCCCTTTACCTTCGTCACCCCATTGGGTGCCCAGTACGACGACGTTGTTACCCATTTTTTTCAAAATCACCGTTTGCTTAAAAATGGATTCTACCATCGCTTTTTCAGATATACAGCACTTTTTGACCCTAAAATATGCCGATTGCGGTTAGTTTTTGATCAGCCAATCGTTTTCCTCAACATGTAGTAGATAACGATACCGGCAACCACAAGACCACCGCCAAAACGACGCAAAATATTGTCCGGAAGTTGGCTCATTGTCGCGATCATCCGTCGCCATGCGCGTGGATAGAGCATCGGGCCGAGGCCTTCCAGCACCAAAACCAAAGCCAGTGCGAGCCAGATCGTTGAATTCATTTTTCATCCTTATAAAAGAAAACCACCGCTCCGTGAAGAGCGGTGGTTTGAATACTCAAACGAGCCTGAGTTTATCGCGTTGCGTTAGTCGGCGTCTTCATATAACGGAAGAAATCGCTGTCCGGGCTGAGTACCATCACATCCTGGTTGCTCTGGAAGCTATTCTCGTAAGCACGCAGGCTACGGATAAAGGCGTAGAAGTCGGGATCCTGGCTGAAGGCATCGGCAAACAGCTTCGCGGCTTCGGCATCGCCTTCACCACGCAGGATACGGCCCTGACGCTCAGATTCCGCCAGCGTCTTGGTCACTTCGTAGTCCGCTGCGGCACGCAGTTTCTCGGCCTCTTCCTGACCCTGTGAACGGTGACGACGGGCTACCGCTTCACGCTCGGCGCGCATACGGTTGTAGATCGCCTCGGACACCTCCGCTGGCAGGTTGATCTGCTTGATACGCACGTCAACCACTTCGATACCCAGTGCAGCCATACTGTTCGGGTTGATCACCGGTACTTTACCGTTGGTTTCAGCCTGAACGCGTTCAGCCGCTTTGGCAATCGCGTCATCCGCTGCCGGTGTTTCCACTTCGTCTTCGGTACCCGCTGTACCTGAGTTCAACGCATCACGCACTTCCAGGGTCAGACGACCTCGGGAGTCGGTCACGATGTCTTTTACATCCAGACGACCAATTTCAGAACGCAGACGGTCAGAGAACTTACGTTTCAGCAGCACTTCTGCCTGAGAAACGTCACCACCGCCGGTTGCCAGGAAGTAGCGGCTGAAGTCGCTGATACGCCATTTGATGTAGGAATCAACGATCAGGTCTTTCTTCTCTTTAGTCACGAAACGGTCGGCCTGGTTATCCATGGTCTGGATACGTGCGTCGAGCGTTTTGACTGACTGAATGAAAGGCACCTTGAAGTGCAGACCCGGCTCGTAGATCACCGGACGCTTGTCGCCGTCACGCACGACGCTGCTAAACTGGAACTTGATCCCACGTTCGCCCTCTTTCACCACAAAGATGGAGGTGTAGAGCACGACCAGTGCGATGATGATGATCGCAATAACTGACTTACGCATCCTTATTCCCCCTGACGCTGGTAGTCGTTACGCTGCGCGTTAGCACGGCGTTGGTCCATAATGTCACCATCGTTCGAAGAAGGCGTTGTGTTCGCGCTGGAGCTACCAGACGAGGCTGGCGGCAGACGCAGCAGGTTGTTGGCTCCGCTGTTGTCTTTTGCTGCCGGTGCAGAACCGCCTTTAAGCATCTGATCCAGCGGCAGCACCATCAGGTTTCCGCCTTTGTTGTCGTTAACCAGCACTTTACGCGTATGGCTCAGCACTTTTTCCATGGTCTCGATATAGAGACGCTCACGGGTAATTTCCGGCGCGGCTTTATATTCCGGCAGGATCTTCGCGAAGCGAGCCACTTCACCCTGTGCTTCCAGGATGGTCTGGGTCTTATACGCGCGCGCTTCTTCCAGAATACGCTGCGCCTGACCGTTTGCACGCGGCTGAACTTCGTTGGTATACGCTTCCGCTTCACGGATGTACTGCTGTTCGTTTTCACGCGCGGCAATCGCATCGTCAAACGCCGCTTTCACCTCTTCCGGCGGACGTGCAGCCTGGAAGTTGACGTCCAGCAGGGTGATACCCATGTTGTACGGACGGATGGTCTCTTCCAGCTCGCGCTGGGTATCGCTACGAATAACGGTACGACCTTCGGTCAGGATACGGTCCATGGTGTATTTACCGATCACGCCACGCAGGGCGCTGTCGGTCGCCTGACGCAGGCTGTCATCCGCGCTGGTCACGCTAAACAGATAACGCTCAGGATCGGTCACGCGGTACTGGACGTTCATCTCAACGCGCACCACGTTTTCGTCAGAGGTCAACATCACGCCAGACGCCGCCAGTTCACGGACGGACTCCACGTTCACTGCGGTCACGTTATCAATGAAGGTCGGTTTCCAGTTCAGGCCCGGCTCAACCAGATGGCTGAACTTACCGAAACGGGTTACCACGCCGCGCTCTGCTTCTTTAATGGTGTAGAACCCGCTGGCTGCCCAGATGATGACTACCGCCGCGGCCACAATGCTTACTACGCGGCCACCCATAGGCGGGCGCGGACTCTGAGTGGAGTTGCCACCCGAGCCAGAACCTTTTCCTCCGCCAAGGCCACCAAGCTTTTTGCTCAGTTTGCGGAAGATATCATCCAGATCCGGCGGCCCCTGCTCGCGACCACCTTTGTTGCCATTTCCCCCAGAGTTGCCGCCTTGATTATTGCTGCTTCCCCACGGGTCGCGGTCTTGTCCGTTATTACCGGGCTGATTCCACGCCATGTATATGCTCCATATTTGTTATGCAAGGGCGAATTTTTCAGGCTTCCCCTTTCTGATCAGACGATATAGTCCGCCAGCGCAGGTTCTTGTTTACAGAGGCGACGCCAGTCAACGATCGGCATACGCACCTGCATCCCCACGCTGCCGTCATCCTCCATCCACTCTTTTTCTATCGCCTGAAGCTGATAAAACCGGCTACGCAGCCTGCCTTCCTGTGGCGGTAGTCGCAGCGTGTGCTGTGCTACCTCACCGGAAAGACGTTCTGTCAAAGCCTGGAAAAGCAGTGGCACACCAATCCCGGCCTGAGCAGATAGCCAGACCCGAATTGGTTTGTTCTCTTCGTCTCGGTCGATACGCGGTTCGAAATCGTCCAGCATATCGATCTTGTTCATCACCAACAAAGTGGGAATTTCGTGGGCGTCAATCTCTTCGAGCACCACATTCACCGCGTCGATGTTCTCCTGCACGCGTACGTCAGCCGCATCAATCACGTGCAGCAGCAGGGTCGCCTGACGCGTCTCCTGCAACGTCGCTTTAAACGCCGCCACCAGATCGTGCGGCAGATGGCGGATAAACCCTACGGTATCCGCCAGTACCGTTTCACCGACGTCTGCGACGTCAATACGGCGCAGCGTAGGATCCAGGGTCGCAAACAGCTGGTCTGCGGCATACACCTGGGCCTCGGTTATCTGGTTAAACAGGGTGGATTTACCGGCGTTGGTATAGCCCACCAGCGACACCGTTGGGATGTCGGCTTTGGTTCGCGCCCGACGCCCCTGTTCGCGCTGTTTCTCGACACGCTCCAGACGAGAAAGGATCTGGGTTATACGGCCACGCAGCAAACGACGGTCGGTTTCGAGCTGGGTTTCACCCGGGCCACGTAAACCAATCCCGCCTTTTTGTCTTTCAAGGTGTGTCCAGCCACGCACCAGACGCGTCGCCAGATGGCGCAACTGCGCCAGCTCAACCTGCAACTTACCCTCGTGGGTACGCGCACGCTGAGCAAAAATATCTAAGATCAACCCCGTGCGATCGATAACACGACATTCGCAGAGAGCTTCCAGGTTACGTTCCTGAGCCGGAGACAGCGCATGATCAAACAGCACGACTGATGCGCCGGTTGCTTTTACGGCATCCGCAATTTCAACTGCTTTACCTTCACCAACAAAGTACTTCGGGTGCGGCGCTTTACGGCTACCGGTAATCACCTGCATTGCTTCGACACCGGCGGAAGAGACCAGAGATTCAAACTCCTGGAGGTCTTCCATATCTTTGTCTTGCGAAAAATAGATGTGTACCAGCACCGCCTGCTCACCGGCGTCATAACGGTCAAACAAGCGTAAACCTCTCTAAAAAGATCAGCGGGGAACGCAGGATCCCTGGCTCCCCGTGTGGAAAACAGCCCAAAACCTTATTCGGTTTCTTCGCTGTCCTGCGCAGGAGCAGATGAACCCTGCGCGTTGCTGCCATGATGGTAGTTACTGCCAGTGCCGCCGCCAGCGTTATTGCTGTGATGAGATACCGGACGGGACGGAACAACAGTAGAAATCGCGTGCTTATAGACCATCTGGCTGACCGTGTTTTTCAACAGGATCACGAACTGATCGAAAGACTCAATCTGACCTTGCAGCTTAATACCATTCACCAAATAAATAGAAACTGGAACACGCTCCCGACGCAATGCGTTCAGGAACGGATCTTGTAAAGATTGCCCCTTAGCCATTCTATCTTTTCCTTATATGCTTGTTTTGTACTTAGAACCTTGCGATTCTGAAAAATTGCGCACGATACGGCTTAATTGTACACATTCAGTCAGCGATATCACCAATAACCTCAATCACTTCGTTTAACGCCTGTTGTGGTTTTTCACTGTCTAACCAGTGAACACCCTCCCAACCACGCAACCAGGTGATCTGGCGCTTCGCTAACTGTCTCGTGGCGCAAACACCTCGATAAACCATTTCATCGTATGAAATCTCGCCTTCAAGATACGACCACATCTGGCGGTATCCCACACAACGAATGGAAGGCATGTCCGTATGCAAATCTCCACGGGCAAAAAGCGCCCGCACTTCTGCTTCAAAATCTGAAGCCAACATCTGATGAAAACGCTGCTCAATTCGTTGATGGAGCAGTTCACGGCTCGCCGGGGCGATGGCGAACTGATGCACCTGATACGGCAGAGCGTCTCCTGACGTTTGCGTCAGTTCCGTTAAAGTTTTACCCGAAATGAAAAAAACTTCCAGTGCCCGGGAAAGCCTTTGCGGATCGTTTGGGTGGATCCGCGCTGCGGCAACCGGGTCAATCTCTTCCAGTTGCCTGTGCAAAACGTCCCACCCCTGCTCTGCCGCCTGCCGCTCAATCTTCGCTCTCACTTCCGGATCGGCCGATGGCAGAGGCGATAACCCCTCCAGCAGCGCCTTAAAGTAGAGCATCGTGCCGCCAACTAACAGCGGTATACGTCCCGCGGCGGTAATCTCGGCCATCTCAGCTAAGGCGTCGCGGCGAAAATCTGCTGCGGAGTAAGCCTGTGCCGGGTCGAGAATATCCAGTAAACGGTGCGGTGCCGCACGCAGTTCGTCTGCGTTGGGCTTCGCCGTGCCGATGTCCATTCCTCGGTAAATGAGGGCTGAATCAACGCTAATCAACTCTACTGGCAAAACTTTACGTAACTCAATGGCTAACGCCGTTTTACCGGAGGCCGTTGGCCCCATTAAAAAAATCGCCTTTGGCAGGCTCGCCTTACTTACATCAGTCATGTTTCAGGGCGGTCATCGCCGTTTTTAAATCAACAGGTTGTAACAAACCACCTGGCGGCGCTTTCACCAGTTGTGGACAGAGGCGTTCCACCTCTGCCAGAACGGTAATCGCCTGCGCCATACTCCACGGCGAATGTTCGCTGGCCAGATGGCGGGCGATCCACTGCGCGGTATCGGCGGCATCAAACGTCGTTTGTTGCGCCAGGTAGCCTATCAGTTCAGGAATCAAGTTTTGTAAATTTTGTTGGCGTAAGGGTAAAGGCACTGCGCGAATTGTCACATGCTGCGCGTCCAGTACGATTTCAATCCCCATTTCGGCAAGAAGCGCCTGGGCACGCTGCAAAACCCCTGTTTCTTCATGGTTTATTTTCAACCGAACCGGGATCAGTAACGGCTGAGCACAGGCGGCGTTTTCCCCTGGCGTCAGTTGCGCCTGTTTAAGCCAGCGTTCCGCTACCGGCAACGCCAGCAGCATCAATTTCCCCTCGCGTTCAAGCAGTGCCATGTCCGGGGCGACAATCGTCAATACCCGGCCAAAACTCTGGCTATGTCCGTCAAGGGAAGACGGCGATACCTCAATATGTTCTTTCCGTTCCACGGCTGGGGTGTTCAGCAATTTACGGTATAACGCCCCTTGCTGCTTTTGATACCCCGGCTGGGCATTTGGGTAGTTGGCGCCCGTCGGGCGCGGTGCGCTTCCCGCTGACGAAAAACGCGGAGCCACTGGTTCGCGCGCGGCTGCGGGTTCAGCGAAATGGTTACGTCCGGCCGCCACGCGATTTTCTGGCAGCGATCGCGGTGCAGGAACGTCGTTTTCCAGCGGCAGCGTTGGCTCAGCCTGCTTCTGCAAAACGCTAACGACGCCCTGATAGATAAAATCATGCACCAGACGCGACTGGTGGAAACGCACCTCGTGCTTGGCGGGGTGCACGTTAACGTCAACCTGATGCGGGTCGATCTCCAGATAAAGCACAAAGGCGGGCTGTTGATCGGCGCCGAGCTTATCTTCACAGGCCTGGCGAATGGCGTGGTTAATCAGGCGGTCGCGCATCATGCGACCGTTGACGTAGCAGTACTGAATCTCAGCAAACGCGGCGCTACTGGCGTTCGGATCGGCAACCCAGCCGCGCAGGGCCAAATCGCCATGCTGCCACTCAATGGCCAGCGCTTTTTCCAGGAACGGCGTGCCGCAGATGGCGCCCAGCCGACGCTCCTTTTGCCCGCCTTCCGCCACTGCCCGGTACTGACGCATCACCTTACCGTTATGACTGAGGTTAAGAGTGACATCAAAGCGTGCCAGCGCGATGCGGCGGATGATCTCGTCGATATGTCCGAATTCGGTCTTCTCGGTTCGCATAAACTTGCGCCGGGCGGGCGTGTTATAGAAAAGATCCAGCACTTCAAGCGTGGTGCCTACCGGGTGCGCCGCTGGTTTAACCGTGACGTCCATATCGCGCCCTTCGGCGTAGGCCTGCCAGGCTTCCTGCTGGTCGGCCGTGCGGGAGGTCAACGTTAAGCGGGAAACGGAGCTGATACTGGCCAGCGCTTCGCCGCGAAAACCCAGGCTGTTAATCGCTTCCAGATCGTCAAGTGACGCAATTTTACTGGTGGCATGACGCGCCAGCGCCAGCGCCAGCTCGTCCTTTTTGATGCCACAGCCGTTATCACGAATGCGGATAAGCTTTGCGCCCCCGCGTTCAATATCGATATCAATGCGGGTCGCCCCTGCATCGAGGCTGTTTTCCACCAGCTCTTTTACCACCGATGCAGGGCGTTCCACCACCTCACCGGCGGCGATTTGGTTCGCGAGCTGCGGCGGTAGAACCTGAATCGGCATGAACTCTCCTTAATTAGTCGCGGTCATCTCACCCGGCAGCGCGGCGCTTGCCGTCTGGGCTGCCCCGCCCTGCGGCGCAGACTGAAGCGGATGCGCGTCAAAGTATTTACGCAGACCGTTATAAATCGCTTCAGCAATTTGCTGCTGATAGCTGTCGCTTCCCAGTAAACGCTCTTCACCGTGATTACTGATAAAACCCGTCTCTACCAGAATCGACGGAATATCCGGTGAACGCAGGACACCGAGGCTCGCATGTTCCGGACGACGCTTATGCAGCGATCCGACGCTTTGCAGCTGGTTGAGTACGTTAGTGGCGACATCATACCCGACGCGCTGAGAATGACCGAACTGTAAATCCAGCACCGCCTGGCTGAGATACGGATCGGCCTGGCTGTTTGCCAGCACATCGCCTGCCCCGCCTAACAGTTCAGACTGCTTCTCGTGCTCTTCAAGCCAGTTCGCCATTTCACTGTTGGCACGACGGTTCGACAGTACCCATACCGACGCGCCGGTGGCGTTACGGTTCGGCGCAGCATCCGCGTGAATCGACACCAGGAAGTTGGCGTTTTGCTTACGCGCCACATCCGAGCGTCCCATCACTGAAATAAAATAATCTCCGTCGCGGGTCATGACCCCTTTGAACATCGGATCGTCATTCAGAAGCGCACGCAGCTTACGGGCAATGGCGATAGTGACGTTTTTCTCCCGCGTGCCGCCCGGGCCAATCGCGCCAGGATCTTGCCCGCCGTGTCCGGCGTCGATGGCGATAATCACTTTGTCGCCACTGACCGGCGTTCGCCGCGCGCTGACCGCCGGACGCGTCACCGTGTTGCTGCTGGTCACGGCGGTAAGTCGGTCATTTTGTGATTTAAACGGATTACGGGCTGGCTCAGACGGCCTTGGGGTATAAACCGGCGCTTCTACGCGTTTTGCTACCACAGGTGCAGGCGGTGGCGGCGGCGGAACATCAGCATTAATGGTAAAAACCACCGTATAACTGGCGCCGTTTTGCTGCTTAACCGCCTTCGTTTTGCCCTTTTCGGTGAGATCGACCACCAGACGCAGAGACTGCGCATCCTTCGGCGTCCCCGAACGGATGCTTTTCACCAGATTGTTGCCGCTGAACTGGAGCGGCAGCCCCTGGATCACCCCGGACTGTTTAATATCGAGCGCCACGCTGCGGCTGTCGATTTGTGAGAAAGCATATTCAGGATCGCCCATAAAGCTGAAGGTAATGCGGGCCTGGCTATCGCCATTCGACACCTGAATATCCGAGAGGCTGGCCGCACCGGCCTGCGCGCACAGCAGAACCGTGGCTGCCAAAATCCAACCTTTAACGCGATTAATCATCCCGTTATCCCTACGCTCAACCGGCTAAACGCGCCAGTAAGGAACAGCCTGATGAGGAAACCGCACTGATGCGCGCCTCACGCCCTTGTGCCTGATAATCCAAGTGAATTTCGACATCCGGGTCAGGCAGCACACCCGCACCTTGTTGCGGCCACTCCACCAGGCAAATGGCGTCGTTGGCAAAGTAATCGCGGATCCCCATAAATTCCAGCTCCTCAGGATCCGCAAGACGATATAAATCAAAGTGGTACACCATGATATTTTCAAGCGTGTACGGCTCTACTAGCGTATAAGTCGGGCTTTTTACGTTCCCGTTATGGCCTAACGCCTGCAAAAAACCACGGCTGAAGGTTGTTTTACCCGCGCCTAAATCACCATACAGATAAATGACGGTCGCCCCCTGACAGGCCTGCGCCACGCGCTTGCCGAGATCTAAAGTGGCTTGTTCATCAGGTAAAGGAATCGCTCGATTAGTCATTTTCTACGTCAATCACATCCGGGTTAACAACACGCCGCAGCGTGCAAAAAAGATCGGTGGCCAGCATACCGCGCGTTCCGTAACGAGCAGCCAGCCTGTCAGCCGCCGCACCGTGGGCCACGCAGCCAGCACAGGCTGCATCATAAAGGGGAAGTTTCTGTCCGAGCAATGCGCCAATGATGCCAGAGAGCACATCACCCATGCCGCCGCTCGCCATGCCTGCATTACCGGCATCAACGATGCCCATCGCATCATCGCTGGCAATAACGGTCCCCGCCCCTTTCAAAACGACAACACCTCCGTAACGTTTTACCAGACGTTGGGCTGAAAGTAAGCGATCGCTTTCAATTTCTGCCACGCTACAGTTAAGCAGCCGTGCGGCTTCGCCGGGGTGTGGCGTCAGAATGCGATTGTGACGCTTATCCGGGTTTATTGCCAGAAGGTTAAGCGCGTCGGCATCCCAGAGCATCGGCTTACGAAAATTCTCGGCCTTTTGCAGGGCCTGTTTACCCCACTCCTGCTGACCCAGGCCCGGACCAATGACTACCACGTCCGCCCACTCAAGACCCTCTTCAATCGCCTGTGGGGCAAGCTCGTGGACCATCAGCTCCGGCCGCGCGGTAATAATCGGCGGAATGTTTTCGCTGCGGGTCAGCACGCGTACTAATCCGGCACCGCTGCGCAACGCGGCCTCTCCTGTCATGCGAATCGCACCTGCCGTGCCATGATCGCCACCGATAATCAGCAGCCGGCCATGATCACCCTTATGGGATGTGGGGCGGCGCGGAGGCAGCCACTGAGCAAGCAGGGAGGCATCAAAGCGGGTGATGTGGGTATCCTGTCCAGCCAGCCAGTTTTCCAGCCCCAGTGCGTTGTGATGTAACGTCCCCACGACATCCCGCGCTTTACCGGTAAGCAAACCCGGCTTCAGGGCGATAAAGGTCACGGTGTGCGCAGCCTCAATCGACACGCCCGGCGTCGCGCCGGTTTGCGCCATCAGGCCGGAGGGAATATCCAGCGCCACCACCGGGGCGGGGTGCGCATTAGCGTGGGTAATCAGCGCGGCGACGTCATCGCGAGGCGCGCGCATCAGCCCCGTCCCCAGCAGACCATCAACAATCACGTCGACATCCTCGGGCCAGATAATATCAGGCGCATGAATAATGCCCCCCGCATTCAGCCAGGCCTCTCTCGCCATGCCAGCCTCTTCCGGTAGCGGCTTGTCGCTCTCCAGCGCCAGCAGGGTAACGCGCAGCCCCGCCGCCACCGCAAGACGAGCCACCACATAGCCATCGCCACCGTTATTGCCGTGCCCGCACAGAATCAGGTAGTGCGAGGCATCCGGATAAGCCGTGCGCGCCACGTTAAACGCCGCCTCGCCCGCGCGCTGCATCAGTTCATAAAGGGTAACGCCGAGGCTGTCTGCGGCCTCTTTTTCGGCCCGACGGAGGTCATCCGCATGCCAGATGGAATGTGGTATACTTGCGGGGTTTTTCTTCACAGTATGGTCCGTCATGTCACAGCCCCTCGATCTCAATGAATTAGCGCAGAAAATAAAACAGTGGGGTGCTGAACTGGGCTTCCAGAAGGTCGGTATTACCGATACCGACCTCTCTGCCAGCGAGCCTAAGCTACAGGCATGGCTGGATAAACAATACCACGGCGAGATGGAGTGGATGGCGCGCCACGGTATGATGCGTGCCCGCCCCCACGAGCTGTTGCCGGGTACGCTGCGCGTCATTAGCGTACGCATGAACTATCTGCCCGCTAACGCGGCCTTTGCGCGCACGCTAAAAAATCCTTCGCTGGGTTACGTCAGCCGATACGCTCTGGGACGTGATTACCATAAACTTCTGCGCAACCGTCTAAAAAAGCTCGGGGAAACCATTCAGCAGCACTGTGTTTCGCTGAATTTTAGACCCTTTGTCGATTCTGCGCCTATTCTTGAGCGCCCGATCGCCGAAAAAGCCGGGCTTGGCTGGACAGGTAAGCACTCACTTATCTTAAGCCGCGACGCGGGCTCATTCTTTTTCCTGGGTGAATTGTTGATTGATTTACCCCTGCCGGTAGACGGTCCGGTGGAAGAAGGGTGTGGCCGCTGCGTGGCCTGTATGACCATCTGCCCAACGGGCGCTATCGTTGAACCCTATACCGTTGATGCGCGCCGCTGTATCTCTTATCTCACCATCGAGCTGGAAGGTGCTATTCCAGAGGAATTTCGTCCGCTTATTGGCAACCGCATCTACGGCTGTGATGACTGCCAGCTGATTTGTCCGTGGAACCGCTATTCACAGTTGACAGACGAAGAAGACTTCAGTCCCCGCAAGGCGTTACATGCCCCGCAGCTGATCGAACTGTTCGCCTGGAGCGAAGCCTGGTTCCTGAAGGTGACGGAAGGTTCCGCCATACGTCGTATCGGCCACCTGCGCTGGCTGCGTAATGTGGCCGTTGCGCTGGGTAATGCCCCATGGGATGAAGCCAATCTTCAGGCGCTCGAAAGCCGCAGAGGTGAGCACCCACTTCTTGATGAGCACATAGAATGGGCGATTGCGCAGCAAATTGAGAAGCGAAATGCCGGCGTGGTTGAAGTGCAGTTACCGAAGAAACAGCGCCTGGTCAGGGTGATTGAAAAAGGGCTGCCACGGGATGTGTGATATATTCACAGGCTGTGAATAAAAATAAGAATTCAGGCGCAATAAGGTTTAGCAAACAGGTCAAGTGATCTCAATAACATTTTGAAATCAAATTTTCTTCATAGATTACAGTTAATTACGAAGATATTATTCACCCTGCTAACATTTTGCACAACTGGGATTTATCACAGTTTCTGTGGATAACTCTGTTTACAAGAGTGTTTCAGATACAATAGAAAACGTCCCCAACGAAGCATTTCGCTGTGGATAATTTAGGAAAGAAGAAGAATTTGGAGCGGGAAACGAGAC
>NZ_JADCLG010000016.1:126331-132123 GCF_014982425.1 Enterobacter cloacae complex sp. I1M
CCAACTGAGCTATTCCCGCAAATCTGTACTGCTTTTGTTGCTGTCGTAACGTGTAATTCTCTGTCGTTACGGGAGGCGCATTATACGAGAAATCCGTTTAGCTGCAACCCCCCTCAAAGCGATTTTTTTGAAATTAAGTTCAAGTGCTTATTTAATCGGCAAGCTGAACAATTTAGCGACAAAAACCCGGCCACGCAAGGCGCCGGATCGCAAAATTAAAGCTTAATAAAGTTTTCGCGATAGTACGCCAGCTCCGCAACAGACTCACGGATGTCGTCCATTGCCTGGTGCGTCCCCTGCTTTGTGAAGCCGTCGAGAATTTCCGGTTTCCAGCGGCGGGCCAGCTCTTTTAAGGTGCTCACATCCAGATAGCGGTAGTGGAAGTAGGACTCCAGCTCCGGCATGTACTTAAACAGGAAACGACGATCCTGCCCAATGCTGTTGCCACAGATAGGCGATTTTCCTGCCGGCACCCACTGCTTCAGAAACTCAAGCGTCGCCAGCTCCGCTTCGCGGTCGCCCAGAGTGCTGGCCTTCACGCGTTCCACCAGCCCGCTGCCAGTATGGGTACGCACGTTCCACTCATCCATCAGCGCAAGCTGGTCATCGGACTGGTGCACGGCAATCGTTGGGCCTTCCGCCAGAATATTGAGGTTGGCATCGGTGACCAGTGTGGCGATCTCAATAATGCGATCGCGCTCGGGATCCAGGCCGGTCATCTCCAGATCGATCCAAATCAGGTTGTTTTCGTCCGCGCTCATGTTATTTTCCACCCTTCTCGCTTAACCGGCAGTAGCAGGTTAACTAGTATTAATTAGAGTGTATCATAGAGGTTTTGCCCGCTATGGGCGACCAGGAGCCAGCGCGATTGAGTAAAAATAAACTCTCCAAAGGGCAGCAGCGCCGCGTGAATGCAAATCACCAGCGCCGTCTTAAAACCACTACGGAGAAGCCCGATTACGACGACAACCTGTTTGGCGAAGCGACGGAAGGCGTGGTGATTAGCCGCTTCGGTATGCATGCCGATGTCGAGTCTGCCGACGGGGACATCCACCGTTGCAATATCCGTCGCACCATCCGTTCCCTGGTGACCGGTGACCGCGTGGTCTGGCGTCCAGGCAAAGCGGCTGCGGAAGGGGTAACGGTTAAAGGTATCGTTGAAGCCGTACATGAACGCACGTCGGTTCTGACCCGTCCTGATTTCTACGACGGCGTAAAGCCCATTGCCGCCAATATCAACCAGATCGTGATCGTTTCAGCGATTTTACCCGAACTTTCGCTCAACATTATTGACCGTTACCTGGTGGCCTGCGAAACGCTACAGGTTGAGCCGCTCATCGTGCTGAATAAAATCGATCTGCTGGATGACGAGGCCATGGCCTTTGTGAATGAGCAGATGGATATCTATCGCAATATTGGTTATCGCGTTTTGATGGTTTCCAGCCGCACCAAAGATGGCCTGAAGCCGTTAGAAGATGCGCTGACCGACCGCATCAGTATCTTTGCAGGGCAGTCTGGCGTGGGTAAATCGAGCCTGCTTAACAACCTGCTCGGCCTTCAGCAAGAAATCCTGACCAACGATGTGTCGGACGTCTCCGGGCTGGGCCAGCACACTACCACCGCCTCACGTCTCTATCACTTCCCGCACGGCGGCGATGTGATTGACTCCCCGGGTGTGCGTGAATTTGGTCTCTGGCATCTTGAGCCGGAACAAATCTTTAACGGATTTGTCGAATTCCATGACTATATAGGCGCTTGCAAATACCGCGACTGTAAACATGACAACGATCCGGGCTGCGCCATCCGCGAAGCGGTGGAGAACGGTGAAATAGCGGAAACCCGTTTCGAAAATTACCATCGTATTCTCGAAAGCATGGACCAGGTAAAAACGCGTAAAAACTTTTCTGATTCTGATAACTGACAACTAAGCTAAGCGTCGCTAAAATCGTCCCCTTTTTTCAGGTTCCGGCAGCGTACTGCCGGATCAGGAACGACAAAACAATGGCCTGGAGGCTACCTTGTTAAACTCATTTAAACTTTCGCTTCAATACATTCTGCCTAAACTGTGGCTCACTCGCCTGGCGGGCTGGGGCGCGAGCAAACGAGCGGGCTGGCTGACCAAACTGGTCATCGACCTGTTCGTGAAATACTACAAGGTCGACATGAAAGAAGCGCAGAAGCCGGATACGGCAAGCTACCGCACCTTCAACGAATTTTTTGTGCGTCCGCTGCGCGACGAAGTGCGCCCGCTGAATACCGACCCGAACGTGCTGGTGATGCCTGCTGACGGCGTGATCAGCCAGCTGGGTAAAATTGAAGACGACAAAATTTTGCAGGCGAAAGGCCATAACTACAGCCTGGAAGCGCTGCTGGCCGGTAACTACATAATGGCGGATCTGTTCCGCAACGGGACTTTCGCGACCACCTATCTCTCCCCACGCGACTACCACCGCGTTCATATGCCGTGTAACGGCATCCTGCGCGAGATGATCTACGTGCCGGGGGATCTGTTCTCTGTAAACCACCTGACGGCGCAAAACGTCCCTAACCTGTTTGCCCGTAACGAGCGCGTCATCTGCCTGTTTGATACTGAATTTGGCCCAATGGCGCAGATTCTGGTAGGTGCTACCATTGTGGGCAGCATCGAAACCGTCTGGGCGGGCACCATTACGCCGCCACGCGAAGGCGTGATCAAGCGCTGGACCTGGCCTGCCGGGGAAGAAGAAGGTTCTGTGGCCCTGCTGAAAGGTCAGGAGATGGGCCGCTTCAAGCTGGGCTCAACGGTAATCAACCTGTTCGCACCGGGCAAAGTTAACCTTGTCGACGAGCTGGAAAGCCTGTCCGTGACCAAACTCGGCCAGCCTCTGGCAGTATCGACGGAGGTCTTTGCAACGCCAGACGTTGCGCCAGCCCCGTTGCCGGAAGAAGAGATCAAAGCCGAGCACGATGCCAGCCCGCTGGTTGACGACAAAAAAGACGAAGGTTAACAACAGAAGGATCGCTGACGTGCGCCCGATTATCGTATTACTGATGGCCTGGTGCCTCAGCATGGGGGCGTACGCAGCGACGGCCCCCGACGCCAAACAGATAACCCAGGAGCTGGAGCAGGCAAAAGCGGCGAAACCCGCTCAGCCGGAGGCCGTTGAGTCGCTCCAGTCTGCACTGAACGCACTTGAGGAACGAAAGGGTTCTCTTGAGCGCGCCCAGCAATATCAGCAGGTTATCGACAACTTCCCCAAACTCTCTCAGACCCTGCGCTCGCAGTTAAACAGCCTGCGTGATGAACCACGCCAGGTACCCGCAGGGATGACGTCCGAGGCGCTGAATCAGGAGATCCTGCAAGTCAGCAGCCAGCTGCTGGAAAAAAGCCGTCTGGCACAGCAGGAGCAGGAACGGGCGCGTGAAATTGCCGACTCTCTCAGTCAGCTTCCACAGCAGCAAACCGATGCCCGCCGTCAGTTAAATGAGGTGGAACGCCGCATTGGGACGCAGACCGGCAACACCCCGCAGAATCAGGCCCAAAATCTTGGGCTACAGGCGGAATCCGCCAGACTTAAAGCACTGGTTGATGAACTGGAGCTGGCACAGCTTTCTGCTAACAACCGCCAGGAGCTGTCGCGGATGCGTTCGGAACTGGCGCAGAAGCAGAGCGAACAGCTGGATGCGTATCTCCAGGCGCTGAGAAATCAACTCAACAGCCAGCGTCAGCGTGAAGCTGAACGTGCGCTGGAAAGCACCGAGTTGTTGGCCGAAAACAGCGCTAACCTGCCCGACAGCATCGTCGCCCAGTTTAAGGTTAACCGCGAGCTTTCTGCCGCGCTGAATCAGCAGGCGCAGCGCATGGATTTGGTGGCCTCGCAGCAGCGTCAGGCCACTAATCAAACCCTCCAGGTTCGTCAGGCTCTCAACACGCTGCGTGAACAGTCCCAGTGGCTTGGCTCATCTAACCTGTTGGGCGAAGCGTTACGCGCACAGGTGGCTCGTCTGCCAGAGATGCCAAAACCGCAGCAGCTTGATACGGAGATGGCGCAGCTGCGCGTTCAGCGTCTTCATTATGAAGACCTTCTTAATAAGCAGCCGCAAATCCGCCAGATCCGTCAGGCTGACGGACAGCCGCTCACCGGCGAGCAAAGCCGTATTCTGGAAGCGCAGCTGCGCACCCAACGCGAACTGCTCAATTCCCTGTTGCAGGGGGGCGATACGCTGATCCTCGAGCTCACCAAGCTGAAAGTCTCAAACAGCCAGCTGGAGGACGCGCTGAAAGAGGTCAACGAAGCCACGCACCGTTACCTGTTCTGGACATCCGACGTGCGGCCGATGACCTTCGCCTGGCCGATTGAGATCGTGCAGGATCTGCGCCGCCTCATTTCGCTGGACACCTTCAGCCAGCTGGGTCTCGCCAGCGTGATGATGCTCACCAGTAAGGAGACCATCTTCCCGCTGCTGGGGGCACTGATTCTGGTGGGTTTCAGTATTTATTCCCGTCGCCACTTCACCCGTTTCCTTGAGCGCTCCAGCGCCCGGGTGGGGAAAGTGACACAGGATCACTTCTGGCTGACGCTGCGTACAGTGTTCTGGTCAATTCTGGTCGCGTCTCCGCTGCCGGTGCTGTGGATGACGCTCGGATACGGCCTGCGTGAAGCCTGGCCCTATCCGCTTGCCGTCGCAATTGGCGATGGCGTGACCGCCACCGTTCCGCTGCTGTGGGTGGTGATGATTTGCGCCACGTTTGCGCGGCCAAATGGTCTGTTCATCGCTCACTTTGGCTGGCCGCGTAATCGCGTGGCGCGGGCGATGCGCTATTACCTGATGAGCATCGGGCTGATTGTGCCGCTAATTATGGCGCTGATCATGTTCGATAATCTCAATGACCGGGAGTTCTCCGGCTCGCTGGGACGGCTGTGCTTTATGCTGATCTGCGGGGCATTAGCGGTAGTGACGCTCAGCCTGAAGCGCGCCGGGATCCCGCTTTATCTCGACAAGTCCGGCAGTGGCGATAACATGTTTAACCGTCTGCTGTGGAACCTGCTGCTTAGCGCGCCGCTGGCGGCAATGCTGGCGGCGGCTGTCGGTTATCTCGCCACATCGCAGGCGCTGCTCGCACGACTGGAAACGTCAGTAGCTATCTGGTTCCTGCTGCTGGTGGTCTACCATGTTATTCGCCGCGGCATGCTGATCCAGCGTCGTCGTCTGGCGTTTGACCGTGCCAAACATCGTCGCGCAGAAATACTGGCTCAGCGCGCGCGGGGTGAGGAAGAGCCGAACCACGTCAACAGCACCGAAGGGACTTCAGACGCCGATGACGTCGAACTGGATCTCGATGCGATCAGTACCCAGTCCCTGCGGCTGGTACGCTCAATTCTGATGCTGGTTGCCCTGCTGTCGGTGATCTTCCTGTGGTCGGAAATCCACTCTGCGTTTGGCTTCCTGGAGAACATCTCTTTGTGGGATGTGACGTCGACGGTGCAGGGGGTCGAAAGCCTGGAGCCCATCACCTTAGGGGCCGTGCTGATTGCGATTCTGGTACTCATTATCACCACGCAGCTGATCCGTAACTTCCCTGCCCTGCTGGAGCTGGCGCTGTTGCAGCATCTGGATTTAACCCCCGGCACAGGCTATGCGATCACCACCATTACCAAGTATTTAATCATGCTGTTTGGTGGGCTGGTTGGCTTCTCGATGATTGGTATCGAATGGTCAAAACTGCAATGGCTGGTTGCCGCCCTGACCGTAGGCCTGGGCTTTGGTTTACAGGAGATCTTTGCCAACTTCGTCTCGGGTCTGATCATTCT
>NZ_JADCLG010000016.1:132206-158851 GCF_014982425.1 Enterobacter cloacae complex sp. I1M
CGGCAGCGTCACCAGGATCAACACCCGCGCCACCACCATCAGCGACTGGGACCGTAAAGAGATCATCGTCCCGAACAAAGCGTTTATCACCGAGCAGTTTATCAACTGGTCGCTGTCTGACTCCGTCACGCGTGTGGTGCTGACCGTACCCGCTCCGTCGGATGCCAACAGCGAAGAGGTGACGCAGATCCTGTATACGGCTGCTGAACGCTGTTCGCTGGTAATCGACAACCCGCCGCCGGAAGTCTTCCTGGTTGATTTGCAGCAGGGGATCCAGATTTTCGAGCTGCGTATCTACGCCGCCGAGATGGGACACCGTATGCCGCTGCGCCATGAGATCCACCAGCTGATCCTGGCTGGCTTCCGCGAGCACGGAATTGATATGCCGTTCCCACCTTTCCAGATGCGTCTGGAAACGCTGGACGGACGTAAGACGGGAAGAACGTTGACGTCTGCGGCGCGTTCGCGCCCGGCGGGAAGTTTATAATCCATTTCCCCCTCCCTTCCGGGAGGGGTTTTTTCATCCGCTATGCCACTTCTGCCACGCAGGTCATCATGCGGCGGCGGTAGTTCTCATAAATCCCCATTGCCAGCAGCGAGAAGAAGATCGGTCCGCCAACCATCCACAGCGTGCTGCTCCAGTCATTTGCCTCAACCACGGGCTGAATGACGGTAAAGATGTTGACGAACGCGACGACCAGCACCACAACAGTGGTCGCCAGCAGCGTCGCCACGCGGGTTTTGAAGATCACAAACGGTCGCTCCAGATCCCGCTTCGCCTTAAAGAACGGGAACGCCAGCGCCAGGAATAGGTACGGAAGCGTCATCGATACGTTTGCCATCAGGGTCAGCTTGTTATAGAACGCCGACGCGGTATCGCCGCCAAAGGACACCAGCAGAATGAACACGCACACCAGCAGGCACTGCATCCACATCGCGTTGGCAGGCATACCGGCAGCATTCAGCTGCGTCATACGTGCGGGCCACAGCGCCTTTGGCGTCCCCTGAATAATCGCTTTCAGCGGCGAGTAGATCAGCGTGAAGAACGCGCCAGTATAGGCGAGGAACATCGACAAACCGGTAATCCGCGCAAACCAGATCCCCAGGGTGGCCGACGTTTCCGGCGCGAGATCCATGGCGTTGCCCAGCGTCACCCCCAGGCTTTTCATCAACACGTAGGTAATGTTGCCGAGGTTGGTGGTGTTATTGCTCAGTACCTGCTGCCAGTTGGTGCTGACGCCCCAGAGGAAAATCGCCAGCGAGTAGCCAATGGAAATGACGATGGCGGCAAAGATAATGCCTTTGGCAAAGTTCTTTTCCGGGTTTTCGGTTTTATCGACCAGCCCGCCCACGGCTTCAATTCCACCGTAAGCAAAGATGGCAAACACCACGAAGGAGAGCATGGCCAGCCCGGACTGGTAACCCGGATTAGGCGATGAAACGAAGTTGACTTCCTGTGCGAAATGCCCGCCGTTCAGGCACAGAATAGCGATACTGACCAGCAGCAGCACCAGGTTCAGGCACATCACGGAAATTCCGCCAACGGCAGTGATACGGGCAATTTTGTTGATGCCTTTCGAGGCCACCCGCGTGACAACCACCATCCAGCACACCGCCAGAATACCGACCACCTGTGTGGAACTCAGCCCCGCCAGAGACCAGACCTGCGTTTTATCCGCACCGAAGAGAAACGTTGAGAACGGCACCCAGACCTTGGCCGCCGTACTGACCATCCAGACGACATAGGATGAAAACCACATGAACGTACCGATAAACGCATAACGCGGACCGACGCTGTTGTTCATCCACGAATAGATGCCGCCTTCTTCTTTCCTGTACGCCGACCCCATCTCCGCCATCATTAGCGCAAACGGAATAAAGAAGAACAGCGCGGAAACGATATAAAACGGCGTCGCGCTGTAGCCCATCAGATAAAACGCGGACGGGCTATTGGCAAAGCCAAAAACTGACGTAAAAATCATCAGGATGAGCCCGGTAAGGGTCATTTTTTTGAGTGAGTGAGACATATAACCATCCGAAACGGAATTAAACTGCGCGGATGGTAGCAGATGACCAGACAAATATTGTGGCTATCCGAGTCAAATTAAGAAAAAGACCCGTGCATAGAGAAGATAGTAGTTTTTAATGTGGCAGAGTTAAATGACCGAGTAGACCGGGTAAGCGACAGCGCCACCCGGCAATTCTTTATGCGCGATCGACCGTAAAGGCAATCACATCGCCCAGTTGTTCTGCGCCCAGCGCCAGCATGACCAGGCGATCCACACCCAGCGCCACGCCGGAGCAGTCCGGCAGACCGGCTTTAAGCGCTTCCAGCAGGTTGGTGTCAATCGGCTGCTGCGGCAGACCGCGCGCGTTGCGCTTGCGGTTATCCTGCTCGAAACGCTGTTGCTGTTCGCGCGCGTCGGTCAGCTCATGGAAACCGTTCGCCAGCTCGATGCCTTTAAAGTACACCTCAAAGCGCTCCGCCACGCGGTGATCTTCGGTGCTGATCTGCGCCAGTGAAGCCTGGCTGGCCGGGAAGTGATAGACAAACGTCGGACGATCTTTGCCAATCTGCGGTTCAACACCAAAGGTGAACAGCAGTTGCAGCAGCGTGTCGCGATCCTCTTCGTTATCCGCCACGTTGCTCAGATCCAGTTTTGCCGCCACTTCACGCAGCTGTGTTTTATCAGCCGACAGCGGATCAATTTCCAGATGACGCTGGAAGGCCTGCTGATAGGAGAGCGTTTCAGCTTCCGCGCAATCCAGCACCTGTTGGAGCAGATCGTCGACTTCGTTCATCAGACGATACATGTCGTAGTGCGGGCGGTACCACTCCAGCATAGTGAATTCCGGATTATGGTGTCGGCCCATCTCTTCATTACGGAAGCTACGGCACAGCTGATAGACCGGACCACACCCGGCCGCCAGCAGACGCTTCATATGGTATTCCGGGCTGGTCATCAGATACAGATTCATGCCCTGAGAGTGGCCTGGGCCAACAAAACGGGTTTCAAACGGGACCAGATGAATATCCGTGACCGTCGCCTGACTCATGCACGGCGTTTCCACCTCCAGGACGCCGCGATCCGCAAAGAAGCGGCGGATCTCCGCCATAATTGCTGCGCGCTTTAGCAGGTTTGGAATGGATGCGCTCGGCTGCCAGGTGGCCGTTTCGCTCATGAGTTATTTCTCCGTTTTCAGACAAGGGCACGAAGTCTACTCGCAAGCCGGGGCAGAGACAAATTTTGCACAGTAAAAGCTCCTTTTCATTGCACAGAGAAATACTGTGACGCCATTCATTAATCACGATGATAAATCACCGCACAGAACAGCAAAAAAATCGAACACGTCAAATTTCCCTCACTTCTACGCGGTTATACTGTTTTACCCATAAAGGAGCAGTGGAATCGCTTCCGCAATCGTCCGTTCGGGCAGGTGAACGTCCTTTAGCTCATCACGTTGCGGGAAAACCAAAATCTGGAGGAATGTCGTGCAAACTTTTCAAGCCGATCTTGCCGTAATAGGCGCTGGCGGGGCTGGATTACGCGCTGCAATTGCTGCGGCACAAGCCAATCCGAACGCCAAAATCGCATTGATTTCAAAAGTCTATCCGATGCGCAGCCACACGGTAGCCGCAGAGGGAGGATCCGCCGCCGTCGCGCAGGATCATGACAGCTTCGAATACCATTTCCACGACACGGTTGCAGGGGGCGACTGGCTTTGCGAACAGGATGTCGTTGATTACTTCGTGCACCATTGCCCAACGGAAATGACCCAGCTGGAACAGTGGGGATGTCCATGGAGCCGCCGTCCGGACGGGAGCGTCAACGTCCGCCGCTTCGGTGGCATGAAGATCGAACGCACCTGGTTTGCTGCCGATAAGACCGGCTTCCACATGCTGCACACCCTGTTCCAGACCTCCCTCCAGTTCCCACAAATCCAGCGCTTTGACGAACATTTCGTTCTCGACATTCTGGTCGACGACGGTCATGCGCACGGACTGGTAGCAATGAACATGATGGAAGGCACGCTCGTCCAGATCCGCGCTAAGGCGGTGGTGATGGCAACGGGCGGTGCGGGCCGCGTATACCGCTACAACACCAACGGCGGCATCGTCACCGGTGACGGTATGGGCATGGCGCTCAGCCACGGCGTCCCGCTGCGTGATATGGAGTTCGTCCAGTATCACCCAACCGGCCTGCCGGGCTCCGGTATTCTGATGACGGAAGGCTGCCGCGGCGAAGGCGGTATTCTGGTCAACAAAAACGGCTATCGCTATTTGCAGGATTACGGCATGGGTCCGGAAACCCCGCTTGGCGAGCCGAAAAACAAATACATGGAACTCGGCCCACGCGACAAAGTCTCTCAGGCTTTCTGGCACGAGTGGCGCAAAGGCAATACCATCTCAACGCCGCGCGGCGACGTGGTACATCTCGACCTGCGTCATCTCGGCGAGAAGAAACTGCTGGAGCGTCTGCCGTTTATCTGCGAGCTGGCGAAAGCCTATGTGGGCGTCGACCCGGTGAAAGAGCCGATCCCGGTGCGTCCAACCGCGCACTACACCATGGGCGGTATCGAAACCGACCAGCAGTGCGAAACCCGCATCAAAGGGCTGTTTGCGGTGGGTGAGTGTTCCTCCGTCGGTCTGCACGGCGCAAACCGTCTGGGCTCGAACTCGCTGGCTGAGCTGGTGGTCTTTGGTCGCATGGCGGGCGAACGCGCGATGGAGCGTGCCGCAACGGCAGGTGAAGCTAACAGCGCGGCGCTGGATGCGCAGGTTGCAGACATCGAAAAACGCCTGAAAGGCCTGGTGAACCAGGAAGGTAACGAAAACTGGTCGAAGATCCGCGACGAAATGGGGCTGTCGATGGAAGAAGGCTGCGGGATCTACCGTACGCCAGAGCTGATGCAGAAAACCGTCGACAAGCTGGCGGAACTCCAGGAACGCTTCAAGCGCGTGCGCATCACCGACACCTCCAGCGTCTTCAATACCGACCTGCTCTATACCATTGAACTGGGCCACGGCCTGAACGTCGCAGAGTGTATGGCCCATTCCGCCCTGGCGCGTAAAGAGTCCCGCGGCGCACACCAGCGCCTGGATGAGGGCTGCACCGAACGTGACGACGTCAATTTCCTTAAACATACTCTCGCCTGGCGCGATGCGGATGGTACCACCCGTCTGGACTACAGCGACGTGAAAATCACTACGCTGCCACCGGCGAAACGCGTGTACGGTGCAGAAGCAGAAGCCGCCGATAAGAAGGAGAAGGCGAATGGCTGAGATGCAAAAACTGAAAGTTGAAGTGGTGCGCTACAACCCGGAAGTGGACGCCGCGCCGCACAGCGCTTTCTATGAAGTCCCTTACGACGAGCAAACCTCCCTGCTGGATGCGCTCGGCTATATCAAAGATAACCTGGCCCCGGACCTGAGCTACCGCTGGTCCTGCCGCATGGCAATCTGCGGCTCCTGCGGCATGATGGTCAACAAAGTGCCAAAGCTGGCGTGTAAAACTTTCCTGCGTGATTACACCAAGGGCATCAAGGTTGAAGCGCTGGGCAACTTCCCGATTGAGCGCGATCTGGTGGTCGACATGACCCACTTTATCGAAAGCCTCGAAGCGATTAAGCCGTACATCATCGGCAACCCGCGCACGCCGGATCAGGGGCCAAACACCCAGACGCCCGCGCAGATGGCGAAATACCATCAGTTTTCCGGCTGCATCAACTGCGGCCTGTGCTACGCCGCCTGTCCACAGTTTGGCCTGAACCCTGAGTTTATCGGCCCGGCCGCCATTACCCTGGCGCACCGCTATAACGAGGACAGCCGCGACCACGGCAAAAAAGAACGTATGGCACAGCTTAACGGCCAGAACGGGGTCTGGACCTGCACGTTTGTCGGTTACTGCTCCGAAGTCTGTCCGAAGCATGTCGACCCGGCCGCCGCTATTCAGCAGGGAAAAGTGGAAAGTTCGAAAGACTTTCTTATCGCTACCCTGAAACCACGCTAAGGAGTGCATGATGACGACTAAACGCAAAGCCTACGTGCGACCAATGCCGTCCACCTGGTGGAAAAAACTGCCGTTTTATCGCTTCTATATGCTGCGTGAAGGCACGGCTGTTCCCGCGGTCTGGTTCAGCCTCGAACTGATGTACGGGGTGTATGCCCTCAAGCACGGCCCGGAAGCCTGGGCCAGTTTTGTGGGTTTCCTGCAAAATCCAATCATCGTAGTTCTGAATCTGATTGTGCTCGCAGCCGCGCTACTGCATACCAAAACCTGGTTTGAACTGGCGCCAAAAGCAGCGAACATCATTGTAAAAGGCGAAAAAATGGGGCCAGAGCCGGTTATTAAAGGGCTCTGGGCAGTGACGGCAGTTGTCTCTGTGGTCATTCTGTTTGTCGCACTGTTCTGGTAAGGAGACTACTGTGATCAATCCAAATCCAAAACGTTCAGATGAGCCGGTCTTCTGGGGGCTGTTTGGCGCAGGCGGCATGTGGAGCGCCATTATTGCCCCGGTCATTATCCTGCTGGTCGGTATTATGCTGCCGCTGGGGCTGTTTCCGGGCGATGCGCTGAGCTATGAGCGCGTACTGGCCTTTGCGAGCAGCTTTATTGGCCGGGTGTTCATCTTCCTGATGATCGTCCTGCCGCTGTGGTGTGGTCTGCACCGTATCCACCATGCGATGCACGATCTGAAAATCCATGTGCCAAGCGGTAAATGGGTCTTCTACGGTCTGGCAACCATTCTGACGGTCGTCACGTTGATTGCCGTGGTCACCATCTGACTGAACAGGCCCGCCATCCGGCGGGCTTTTTACTTTTTCATCTTCTCCACCAGCCACCGGGAAAATTCGCGCATGGCAGGCGTTTCTGCCCGGGATTGCAATCGGGTAAGCCAGTAACTGCCGAGCTCAATCTGCGTTGCAAAGGGCTGCACAATGCGCTCGCTGGCTAACAGATGGGTAAACATATCGACAGGTGCAATGGCAATACCTACCCCTGCCTGAGCGGCCTCCAGCATGGTCACGGACGAATCAAATACCATCACACGGTGCGTTGGCGAAGGGGGGTGCTCGCCGGCCGCCTGCATCCACGCGGTCCACTCGTCGCGTCGGTAGGAGCGCAGCAGCGTAAACCTGAGGATGTCGGCCGGACAGTGCAGACTGGTGGCGATATCGGGCGTACACAGCGGCGCGAGCGGCGCATGACAAAGAAATTCAGCCTCGGTGCCATGCCACGCCCCGCCACCGTAGCGGATCGTATAGTCAAGCCCTTCGGCAGCCGGATCAACGCGGTTGTTATGGGTGGAAAGCTGAAGATCGATGTGCGGATAGCCACGGCGAAAATCGTCCAGCTGTGAGAATAAAACCCCGATGGCAAACGTACCCACCACGCCGATTTTCAGCTTCTCCTGCGCACGATGGTTAGCGAAGCGATCCAGCATTCCGGCTATACGATCGAACGAATCATTCAGTACCGGCAGTAAGTTTTCTCCCTCGGTAGTCAACATCAGCCCGCGCGACACGCGAACGAACAGCTGACAGTTCAGGTGCTGCTCCAGCGCTTTCACATGCTGGCTAATGGCTGAATGGGTCACGTTCAGCTCAATGGCCGCATGCGTAAAGCTGAGATGTCTCGCGGCGGCTTCAAAGGCTCGAAGCGAATTGAGGGGGAGATAGCTTCGCGTCATGGTCTCTTCCGTTAGAAAAATTAACAGCTAATGCTAAATTTAACCGTTTGTCAGGTACAGTCAAATCCAACAGACTACGCCTGTCTGACGGGCCCGGACATCCCCTTGACTCGCTATTACGGAAGATTACTGATGATGAAAAAATCTCTTTGCTGCGCCCTGCTGCTCGGCATCTCTTGCTCTGCTCTCGCCGCGCCAGTGTCAGAAAAACAGCTGGCGGAGGTGGTCGCGAATACGGTTACCCCGCTGATGAAAGCCCAGTCGATTCCAGGCATGGCGGTGGCCGTTATTTATCAGGGTAAACCGCACTATTACACGTTCGGCAAAGCCGATATCGCGGCTAATAAACCCGTTACGCCTCAGACTCTGTTCGAGCTGGGCTCTATAAGTAAAACCTTCACCGGGGTTTTAGGTGGGGATGCCATTGCTCGCGGTGAAATTTCGCTGGACGATCCGGTGACCAGATACTGGCCACAGCTAACGGGCAAGCAGTGGCAGGGGATTCGTATGCTGGATCTCGCAACCTACACCGCTGGCGGCCTGCCGCTACAGGTACCGGATGAGGTCACGGATAATGCCGCCCTGCTGCGCTTTTATCAAAACTGGCAGCCGCAGTGGAAGCCTGGCACAACGCGTCTTTACGCCAACGCCAGTATCGGTCTTTTTGGCGCGCTGGCGGTCAAACCTTCCGGCATGGGCTATGAGCAGGCCATGACGACGCGGGTCCTTAAGCCGCTCAAGCTGGACCATACCTGGATTAACGTTCCGAAAGCGGAAGAGGCGCATTACGCCTGGGGCTATCGTGACGGTAAAGCGGTGCGCGTTTCGCCGGGAATGCTGGATGCACAAGCCTATGGCGTGAAAACCAACGTGCAGGATATGGCGAACTGGGTCATGGCAAACATGGCGCCGGAGAAGGTTGCTGATGCCTCACTTAAGCAGGGCATCTCGCTGGCGCAGTCGCGCTACTGGCGTATCGGGTCAATGTATCAGGGTCTGGGCTGGGAGATGCTCAACTGGCCCGTGGAGGCCAACACGGTGATCGAGGGCAGCGACAGTAAGGTGGCGCTGGCACCGCTGCCCGTGGCAGAAGTGAATCCACCGGCTCCCCCGGTCAAAGCGTCCTGGGTCCATAAAACGGGCTCTACTGGCGGGTTTGGCAGCTACGTGGCCTTTATTCCTGAAAAGCAGATCGGTATTGTGATGCTCGCGAATAAAAGCTATCCGAACCCGGCACGCGTTGAGGCGGCATACCATATCCTCGACGCGCTACAGTAAAACATTGCGGGTGGCGCTGCGCTTACCCGGTCTACACAACGCATGAACTTTGTAGGCCGGGTAAGGCGAAGCCGCCACCCGGCAAAACACCCTGCACAATCTCCCGCATTTTCCCTGCTGTCATCTACACTTAACAAAAAACAGTAAGGAAACTCCTATGCGCATTCTGCCTGTTATTGCCGCAGTAACAGCCGCGTTTTTAGTGGTTGCTTGCAGTTCTCCTACTCCTCCGCCTGGCGTCACGGTAGTCAGTAATTTCGACGCACAGCGCTTCCTCGGCACCTGGTATGAAATCGCCCGACTGGACCATCAGTTCGAACGGGGCTTAGAAAAAGTCACGGTCAGCTACAGCGCGATGGATGACGGCGGGATCCGGGTCATTAACCGCGGCTATAACCCGGATCGCCAGATGTGGCAGCAGTCAGTTGGTCAGGCCTATTTCACCGGCGCATCTAACCGCGCGGCCATGAAAGCCTCTTTCATCGGCCCATACTATGGCGGGTATAACGTCATTGCGCTGGACAGAGAGTACCGCCACGCGCTGGTCTGTGGGCCGGATCGCAACTATCTGTGGCTCCTCTCACGCACGCCAACGATCTCGGCGGAAATGAAACAGCAGATGCTGGACATAGCGACCCGGCAAGGGTTTGATGTGACGAAGTTAATCTGGGTAAAACAGCCGCATTAGTGCGTACTGAGTTTTAACCCGATGATACCCGCGACAATCAACGCGAGGCTGGCGATGCGCGCCAGACTCGCAGACTCCCCCAGCAGCAGAATGCCGGTAATGGCAGCCCCTACTGCGCCAATTCCCGTCCAGACAGCGTAAGCTGTGCCGACGGGTAAGGTTCGCATCGCCCATGACAGCATGACGATACTGACAATCATTGCGGCGATAGTGATGACGCTGGGCGTCAGGCGGGTAAAACCGTGGGTGTATTTCAGACCAATTGCCCATACCACTTCGAGCAAACCAGCAATAACAAGAACGATCCAGGACATTTCAGGCTCCTTAACTTAAAGGCAAGTTGGGGCCGTCCCCGATGAGTGAAGCGCTTACGGGTCGTCCCGCAAGGCAGAAGTTGCGCCTTATATTTTGGTTAGCGTGGAATTTTTTTTCAAACTTTTTCTGCTGAACACCTTAAAGCAAGAAATAGCCTCAGTAAGGCACGTAGTTCAGGCATTTATGACTCATCCGACTTCTCTATGATGATAGGCTTTCTGATGGCAGGAAGCCAAACCACTAGCCGACTGCGAAAATTTTATGTTCAAAATTCTTTTGATTGACCGTTGTCACTTCACCCGCGCGGGATTTGAAGCCTGGGTCAATCATTCAGACCTGTTTTCGGGTCATTTCGTCGTAACCGGGGTAAATAATCTTTTCCTCGCCAGAGAGCATATCCTGCAATGGAAACCTGCGCTGGTCATCGCTGATTTATCTGGCTTCCGGCAGGATTTACACCATTTTCAGCAGCTTTCCTCCCTGCTAATTGCCAGCGAAACACTGCCTTTTATTATGCTTCAATCAGGGC
Organism: Enterobacter cloacae complex sp. I1M; assembly: GCF_014982425.1. Lineage (NCBI taxonomy): Bacteria > Pseudomonadati > Pseudomonadota > Gammaproteobacteria > Enterobacterales > Enterobacteriaceae > Enterobacter > Enterobacter cloacae complex sp. I1M. The sequence goes on from NZ_JADCLG010000016.1 coordinate 142,709, forward strand.
AGGAGCAGGAGATGACTGATTATCTGGCGCAGTTCCCGATATGGTCTTCGCTCTCCAAAAATACCGATCTGGAAGCACTGGCGGCGGTGATAAACGACGCGCTCACGTCATGCGCGAGCGCGGAGCTACCGAAAATGGCGGCACCGTTGCTGACGCGTCAGGAAGAAAGAGTTCTGACCTTGTGGATGGATGGTGCGAGCAACCAGAAAATTGCCAGCAATCTTCGCATTAACGGAAAAACGGTATACACGTACAAACGCAATATCCGCATGAAGCTGCATATGGATACGCGCTACTCGCCGTTTTTATCGCTACAGGAAGTGGAGAATTGACGGTACGGTGTAATAACTTGCCGTACCGTCGCTTACATTAGTTCTGAGCTTTAGTTGCTGCGCCAGAAATCGCGCTACCACCGTCGGAGATATCTTCCCCTACGCCACGGGTGGTGTTACATGCAGTCAGTACCGAAGAAAGCACCAGAACAGAAAAGATCGCTGCAATTGTTTTCTTAACCATAATATCTTCCTTTTATAGCCAAAGTTATTTTGTGTATAGCAACTTAAGAATAGACAAAATCTTGCCGTTTGACGGAAAAGGAAGAATTTTTAGGAAAATTAGACGGAATTAGCTGGCCGCATGGGAAATGATATGGCCGAGATCCTGGATATCTTCACCCACGCCACGCGCGGTGTTGCAGCCGGAGAGAATTGCGCTGGAGAGCGCTAACAGAAGCAGAATTTTAACGGTACGTTTCATCTTCCCTGCCTGCAAAATCAGGCGCAGCGGGCGCTGCGCCTTTAATCATGACGTAAATTACTTCACGCGGGATACGTATTCGCCGGAGCGGGTATCCACTTTGATCACTTCACCGATCTGTACGAACAGTGGCACTTTCACCACAGCGCCGGTAGACAGGGTGGCAGGCTTGCCGCCAGTACCTGCGGTATCACCTTTCAGACCTGGATCGGTTTCAACGATTTCCAGCTCAACGAAGTTCGGCGGCGTAACCGCGATAGGCTGACCGTTCCACAGAGTCACGATGCACTCAGCCTGATCCAGCAGCCACTTGGCGTTGTCGCCAATCGCTTTCGCGTCCGCAGACAGCTGCTCGAAGGTTTCGTTGTTCATGAAGTGCCAGAACTCACCGTCGTTGTACAGGTAAGTCAGGTTCATATCGACAACATCAGCGCCTTCAGCGGAGTCAGTAGATTTGAAGGTTTTCTCAACACGGGTACCGGTCAGCAGGCGGCGCAGCTTAACGCGCGCAAATGCCTGGCCTTTACCTGGTTTAACGAATTCGCTGGCTTCAACCGCGTACGGTTCGCCGTCCATCATGATTTTAAGACCAGCACGAAAATCGTTGCTATAGTACGTTGCCATAAGGCCCTCTAAATTTGTTAACTGGTAGCTAAGCCACAAAATGGCGCATATTGTAACCCTAAACACCCCGTCCAGAGAAGATTGGTTATCGCAACTTGCCGATGTAATCACCAGTCCTGATGAATTGCTGCGTCTTTTAGACCTCGAACAGCACGAAGCGTTGCGTGCAGGCCGTGAGGCGAAGCGCCTTTTCGCCCTACGCGTTCCCCGCGCGTTTGTTGCCCGAATGGAAAAGGGTAACCCTGATGATCCATTATTAAAACAAACGCTGACCTCTCAGGATGAGTTTATTACCGCCCCCGGATACAGCACCGATCCGCTGGAAGAGCAGAACAGTGTTGTACCGGGTTTACTGCATAAATACCGCAATCGTGCCCTGCTGCTGGTTAAGGGCGGGTGCGCGGTAAATTGCCGCTATTGCTTCCGTCGCCACTTCCCGTACGCCGAAAATCAGGGTAATAAGCGCAACTGGCAGGTGGCGCTGGACTACATCGCAGCGCATCCGGAACTGGATGAAATCATCTTTTCCGGCGGCGACCCGCTGATGGCAAAAGATCATGAGCTGGACTGGCTGCTGACTCAACTTGAGACCATCCCGCACATTAAGCGTCTGCGCATTCACAGCCGTTTACCGATCGTCATCCCGGCGCGTATCACCGACGCCCTGGTCACGCGCCTGGAGCAGTCCCGTTTACAGGTGCTGCTGGTAAACCATATCAACCATGCAAATGAAATTGACGCGGACTTTCGTGCGGCGATGACGCGTATGCGAATGGCAGGCGTGACGCTGTTCAACCAGAGCGTATTACTGCGCGGCGTGAACGACAGCGCCCACGTGTTGGCCGATCTCAGCAATGCCTTATTTGATGCGGGCGTAATGCCCTATTACCTGCATGTTCTGGATCGCGTCCAGGGCGCGGCGCACTTCATGGTGACGGATGAAGAGGCCCGGAAGATTATGCGCGAGCTGTTAACGCTGGTTTCAGGTTATATGGTGCCGAAGCTGGCACGTGAGATTGGCGGAGAGCCGAGTAAGACGCCGCTGGATTTGCAGCTGCGGCAGCAGTAAAAAAAGCAGGTGGCGCTACGCTTACCTGCCTACAGGTAAAGCGGCAGCGCCATCAAAATGTTATATCAGTTCGGGCACTTATAGACCTGGCCGTTCATCTGGCTGGCGGTTGGCACAAAGCTGGACAGCATACCCTGCGTCGGGCTGCTCACCCCGTAAATCACGTTGCCGCCCATTGCCGCAGCCTGATTACGCAGGGCATTGGCCGCACCGCGCATAGAGCCGCCCTCCTCGCCGTGCTGCCCTGACATCCAGTTGCTTTGCTCGCCAGAGGCGGTGCCTAACAGCTGGCATTCGCTGCCCGGCTTATCTTCCACAAAGCGAACGCTCTGGCCCGCTGCCGTCAGCTCATTGCTGGTGCTACAACCCGCCAGCAGCAATGCTGCACCTACAATCCCTGCACAGACTTTTATGCGCATGTTATTCCTCGTTTTCAATAAGCTGGACAGTAGTTGTCCGCGTGTAAACCTTATACTAAAAAGATGACCAAAAGAAAAATGCTGAGCATTTCTGCGAGCCAGATTCCGCTGGCACTCCTCCGACATCTTAAATGAATTCTGATAATAACCTTTGGGATATCGTGTTTTAGCCCCCGATCGTTTTTAGTGATGCGACGTACAACTTTTGTACGGGACTAAAAAAAAGGGGGTTTCATGAGTGCATCATCCTCAGGAGAGGAAAAAGTAACCTGGGTGGGCTATCTGGCGTTCGTGCTCACCATCGTATTTTTCTCAGGTTTTTTCGCCAAAAGTACTGAATGGTGGCGCGTGCTGGATTTTACCGTTCTGAACGGCAGCTTTGGACCGGTGAACGGCGCCCTAACGTTTCGCGGCGAGGGTGGCACAGGAGCGAAAGACGGTTTTTTGTTTGCCCTTGAACTGGCGCCCTCGGTCATTTTATCGCTCGGGATCATTGCCGTTACCGAGGGGCTGGGCGGGCTGCGCGCCGCACAACAGCTCATGACGCCCATTCTGCGCCCGCTGCTCGGCGTGCCGGGCATCTGCTCTCTGGCGCTTATCGCCAACCTGCAAAATACCGATGCAGCCGCAGGGATGACCAAAGAGTTGACCGACGAAGGGGCGATTACTGACCATGAACGCGCCATTTTCGCCACCTTCCAGACCAGCGGTAGCGCCATTATTACCAACTATTTTTCTTCCGGTGCCGCACTTTTTACCTTTATTACCGTCCCGGTGATCGCGCCGCTTGCCGTCATTCTGGTATTCAAATTTGTTGGCGCGAACTTCCTGCGACTGTGGATCGCCCACATAGAAGTTCGTCGCGTTCAGGAGGAAAAATGATCGCCCAGATGCGTAAAAATATCATGGACTTGTTTATCGATGGGGCCCGCCGCGGCTTTACCATCGCCACCACCAGCCTGTTGCCGAACGTGGTCATGGCGTTTGTCATCATTCAGGCGCTTAAGGTGACCGGCCTGCTGGATATTGTCGGCAGGGTATGCGAGCCCATCATGGCCCTGTGGGGGCTTCCGGGTGCGGCGGCAACGGTACTTCTGGCCTCGGTGATGAGTATGGGCGGCGGCGTGGGGGTTTGCGCCAGCCTGGTCGTCGCCGGCACGCTCAGCGGCCATGATGCCACCATCATGCTGCCCGCCATCTACCTGATGGGCAATCCGGTGCAAAACACGGGCCGCTGCCTCGGCACCGCGGGCGTGAACCCGAAATATTACCCGCACATCATCGCTGTCTGCGTCATCAACGCCCTGCTCTCGATGTGGGTGATGCAGCTACTCTTCTGAGGAGATAAAAATGGATTTTTCAGTGCTGGAACCGCATCTCTTCCGCCATGCACATCTTGTTTGAGTAACGGCTCGACGGGCAATAAAAAACCCCGGGCATCGCTGCCCGGGGTTCATTCTGAGAGGTTCAGAACAACATGATTACATCATGCCGCCCATGCCACCCATGCCGCCCATACCACCAGCAGCACCTAAGTCAGGCGCGTCGCCTTTAGGCATGTCGGTTACCATGCATTCGGTCGTGATCATCAGGCCAGCTACAGATGCCGCGTACTGCAGAGCAGAACGGGTAACTTTAGTTGGGTCCAGGATACCGAAGTCGATCATGTTGCCGTATTCTTCAGTTGCTGCGTTGTAACCGTAGTTACCTTCGCCCGCTTTCACGTTGTTCGCAACTACTGATGGCTCTTCACCGGCGTTGGACACGATCTGACGCAGAGGGGCTTCCATTGCGCGAAGCGCAACTTTGATACCTACGTTCTGGTCTTCGTTCTGAGCGGTCAGGCCAGCCAGTTTAGCGGCTACACGCACCAGCGCGACACCACCACCAGCAACTACGCCTTCTTCTACCGCAGCACGGGTCGCATGCAGGGCATCGTCAACGCGTGCTTTCTTCTCTTTCATTTCAACTTCGGTCGCAGCACCAACTTTGATTACCGCAACGCCGCCTGCCAGTTTCGCTACGCGCTCCTGCAGTTTTTCACGGTCGTAATCGGAAGTTGCTTCTTCGATCTGCTTACGGATCTGACCAACACGGCCCTGAATAGCGGCTTCTTCACCCACACCGTCGATGATGGTGGTAGTGTCTTTGTTGATCACAACGCGTTTCGCCTGGCCCAGGTCTTCCAGGGTCGCTTTTTCCAGCTCCATACCAATCTCTTCGGAGATCACGGTACCGCCGGTCAGGGTAGCGATATCCTGCAGCATCGCCTTACGACGATCGCCGAAGCCAGGTGCTTTAACCGCTGCCACTTTCACGATGCCACGCATGGTGTTAACCACCAGAGTCGCCAGCGCTTCGCCTTCAACGTCTTCAGCAATGATTACCAGCGGCTTGCCTGCTTTCGCAACGGCTTCCAGCACTGGCAGCATTTCGCGGATGTTGGAGATTTTCTTGTCAGCCAGCAGGATGAACGGGCTTTCCAGCTCAACAGCGCCAGTTTCTGGCTTGTTGATGAAGTATGGGGACAGGTAACCGCGGTCGAACTGCATACCTTCAACCACATCCAGTTCGTCTTCCAGACCAGTACCGTCTTCAACGGTGATCACGCCTTCTTTACCGACTTTATCCATCGCTTCAGCGATCAGTTTACCTACGGTTTCGTCGGAGTTAGCGGAGATAGTACCAACCTGAGCAATGGCTTTAGAGTCAGAGCACGGTACGGACAGCGCTTTCAGCTCTTCAACAGCAGAGGCGACAGCTTTGTCGATACCACGTTTCAGATCCATTGGGTTCATGCCCGCAGCAACGGCTTTCAGGCCTTCGGTGATGATCGCCTGCGCCAGTACGGTCGCGGTGGTGGTACCGTCACCAGCAGCGTCGTTCGCTTTAGAGGCAACTTCTTTCACCATCTGTGCGCCCATGTTTTCGAACTTGTCTTCCAGCTCGATTTCACGTGCAACAGAAACACCATCTTTGGTGATGGTTGGCGCGCCGAAGGATTTGTCCAGCACGACGTTACGGCCTTTCGGGCCCAGAGTGACTTTCACTGCGTCTGCCAGTACGTTTACGCCGCGGAGCATTTTTACACGAGCGTCGTTACCGAATTTTACGTCTTTAGCTGCCATGTTCTTATTTCCTCAAATTCGTACAGTTTCGTGCGTTAATTACGCTTCAACAATTGCCAGAATGTCGCTCTCGGACATGATCAACACTTCTTCATTGTCGATCTTCTCGGATTTCACGCCGTAGCCATCGTTGAAAATGACGATGTCACCAACTTTAACGTCCAGTGGCTGCACAGTTCCGTTTTCCAGGATGCGGCCCTTACCGACAGCGATGATTTCGCCACGCGTTGATTTTGCTGCTGCTGAACCGGTCAGAACGATGCCGCCAGCAGACTTGGTTTCAACTTCTTTACGTTTGACGATCACACGATCATGTAACGGACGAATACTCATTGATAGCTCTCCTTTGAGAAAGTCATTATCAGTTATGGATGACGCCGGTCCGCATGCGGTTTTCCGGCTAGTGCCCTGAGAGATGGGGATAGCTTTTTACCCCTTCAAGGGGTAATCGAAAAAAAATTTGCGAAAGTGTTACCATCCACTCTCTTTTGATGGTGGCGGGACGAGGTAAATGAGTGGACTCAGGCAGGAGTTGGGGCTGGCGCAGGGCATTGGCTTACTCTCAACGTCTTTGTTAGGCACGGGCGTTTTTGCGGTTCCCGCGCTGGCGGCGTTGGTTGCCGGCAATAACAGTCTTTGGGCATGGCCGGTGCTGATCGTGCTGGTGTTTCCGGTGGCGATTGTCTTTGCCATACTCGGGCGGCACTTCCCGAGCGCAGGCGGCGTAGCGCATTTTGTCGGTATGGCGTTTGGGCCGCGAATGGAGCGCGTCACCGGCTGGCTATTTTTGTCGGTGATACCCGTTGGCCTTCCGGCAGCCCTGCATATCGCAACCGGCTTCGGACAGGCGCTGTTTGGCTGGCACGATGAACAGCTGCTGCTGGCTGAACTCGGCACGCTGGCGATTATCTGGTGGGTTGGCTCACGCGGGGCCAGTTCCAGCGCCAACCTGCAAACGCTGGTCGCCGTGTTAATCGTCGCGCTGATCGTCGCCATCTGGTTTGCGGGTGACATTACGGTGGCGGATATTCCTTTCCCCGCGATTAATGACATCGACCACACACAGCTTTTCGCTGCACTATCCGTCATGTTCTGGTGTTTCGTCGGTCTGGAGGCGTTCGCTCATCTGGCATCCGAGTTTAAACAGCCCGAGCGTGATTTTCCCCGCGCCCTGATGATTGGCCTGCTGCTGGCGGGCACCGTGTACTGGGCCTGTACCGTACTGGTGCTGCACTTCAACGCGTTCGGTGAAGAGAAAGCCGCCGCCGCGTCGCTGCCGGGCATCGTGGTGCAGCTGTTTGGCGTTAAAGCCCTGTGGGTAGCCTGCGTGATTGGCTATCTCGCCTGCTTTGCCAGCCTCAACATCTATATTCAGAGCTTCGCCCGGCTGGTGTGGTCTCAGGCACTTTATAAACCGGATAGCCCCCTCTCACGCCTGTCAAAGCGTCAGCTTCCGGTGAATGCGCTGAATACCGTACTGGGCTGCTGCGTGGTGAGTTCCCTGGCCATTTATCTCCTCGACATCAACCTTGACGCGCTGATTATCTACGCCAACGGTATTTTCATCATGATCTATCTGTTGTGCATGCTGGCGGGCTGTCGGCTACTGAAAGGACGCTTTAAGGCGCTGGCGGCTATCGGGTGTGTCCTGTGCCTGCTGCTGCTGGCGATGGTGGGATGGAAGAGTGTGTACGCCATCGTCATGCTGGCGGGGCTGTGGGTGTTTTTACCGAAGCGGCAAAATCCGCAGGCCCGGTGAGCGAGCGCCACCGGGCAAGAAACTTACCGATCGTCTTTATGATCTAACCGGTCGCGCTGCTCATCCTTACGCTGATATTCCCCTTCAAAGGTATCGCCCGGGCCGGTGCTGAAACCACCGCCTGGCATACGGCTGAAACGCAGATGCGGCAGCAGCTTCATGGTCAGATGCTTCTGCACCGGCGGCAACAGCAACAGCAGGCCGAGGAAGTCTGTAAAGAAGCCCGGCAGGATCAGCAGCAGGCCAGCAATAATCAGCGACACGCTTTTGATCATCTCGGCGGCCGGGCTTTCACCTGCGGCCATCTTCTGCTGCATTAACAGGAAATTTTTGAAACCCTGATTGCGCACCAGCGACATGCCGATGACGGAGGTGAAGATCACCAGAATCAGCGTCAGCAGGACGCCCAGCACATGGGCAACCTGGATGAAAATCGAAATCTCAATGTAAACATAAAGAAAGAAAGCAATAAATGGTATCCAGCGCACTGGCATCTCCTGTGTGGCAGGTGCCTTCTGGCCCCTGACTGAATGTGTTCGCGAAGCGCGTAGATAAGAAATGGTGACGGTTAGCCAAAATTCAATCGGTTTGCACGGATATTTTTTCTGGAAATATTAAAGCGGTGACATATTTCACAGATTAATAATTATCATGAAATCGGGTCGATAATAAGTGATCCAGCTTACGGCAATTCGCTATCATCAGCATATGATCTCGAACATCTGGCCGATTGAGGGAATAATCGTCGGTCATAAAATATTCAAAACCACATATCTACTGTGTGTTTAGTACAATCCATCGGCAGCTTGAAAAGAAGGTTCACATGTTAAACAACATTCGTATCGAAGAAGATTTGTTGGGTACCAGGGAAGTTCCAGCGGATGCCTACTATGGTGTTCACACTCTGAGAGCGATTGAAAACTTCTACATCAGCAACAGCAAAATCAGCGACATCCCTGAATTTGTGCGTGGCATGGTGATGGTAAAAAAAGCCGCGGCTCTGGCAAACAAAGAGCTGCAAACCATTCCTAAAAGCGCTGCAAATGCGATTATCGCCGCGTGCGATGAAGTGCTGAACAACGGCAAATGCATGGATCAGTTCCCGGTTGACGTCTATCAGGGCGGCGCAGGCACCTCCGTCAACATGAACACCAACGAAGTGCTGGCAAACATCGGCCTGGAGCTGATGGGTCATCAGAAAGGTGAATACCAGTACCTGAACCCGAACGACCACGTTAACAAATGTCAGTCCACCAACGACGCCTACCCAACCGGCTTCCGCATCGCGGTGTATGCCTCTGTCGTCAAACTGGTCGACGCGATTAATCAGTTGGGTGATGGCTTCCAGCGTAAAGCCGTTGAGTTCCAGGACATCCTGAAAATGGGTCGTACCCAGCTGCAGGACGCGGTGCCAATGACCCTCGGCCAGGAGTTCCACGCGTTTAACGTGCTGCTGAACGAAGAGACCAAAAACCTGCTGCGCACGTCCGAACTGCTGCTGGAAGTGAACCTGGGCGCTACCGCCATCGGTACACGCCTGAACACCCCGGATGGCTATCAGCAGCTGGCGGTACAGAAGCTGGCTGAAGTGTCCAACCTGCCGGTTGTGCCTGCAGAAGACCTGATTGAAGCCACCTCAGACTGCGGCGCCTACGTGATGGTGCACAGCGCATTGAAACGTCTGGCGGTGAAACTGTCCAAAATCTGTAACGACCTGCGCCTGCTCTCCTCCGGTCCGCGCGCTGGCCTGAATGAAATCAACCTGCCAGAGTTGCAGGCGGGTTCATCCATCATGCCAGCTAAAGTGAACCCGGTGGTGCCAGAAGTGGTGAACCAGGTTTGCTTTAAAGTTATTGGTAACGATACGACCGTCACCATGGCCTCCGAAGCCGGTCAGCTCCAGCTGAACGTAATGGAGCCGGTGATTGGCCAGGCGATGTTTGAATCTATCCACATTCTGACCAACGCCTGCTACAACCTGCTGGAAAAATGCATTAACGGCATCACCGCGAATAAAGAAGTGTGTGAAGGCTACGTCTATAATTCCATCGGCATCGTCACCTACCTCAACCCGTTCATCGGCCACCACAACGGCGATATCGTCGGGAAGATTTGTGCCGAAACCGGTAAGAGCGTGCGTGAGGTGGTTCTCGAGCGAGGATTGTTGACCGAAGCCGAACTGGACGATATCTTCTCCGCCCAGAACCTGATGCACCCGGCATATAAAGCGAAACGATATACCGATGAAAGCGAACAGTAACCGTTCAGGCTAAGCTTCCGAAAGGCACGTCACTTGTGACGTGCCTTTTTTCTTTATGGCCGTTACCAAAACACAACAATTCAATATCAACTTGTTAATAAGCAAGGCAGGTCTTTATGTTTGGAGCAGAACTCGTCATCGTCCTGTTGGCGATTTATTTGGGCGCACGACTCGGGGGTATCGGCATTGGCTTTGCCGGCGGTCTCGGCGTGCTCGTACTTACCCTGATCTTTCAGATTAAACCCGGCGCAATCCCTTTTGACGTTATCGAAATCATCATGGCGGTTATCGCTGCCATTGCGGCCATGCAGGTCGCTGGCGGTATGGACTACCTGGTGAGCCTGGCGGAGCGTATGCTGCGTCGTCATCCAAAATACATCACCTTCCTTGCCCCACTGGTGACCTGGTTTATGACCATTCTCGCCGGTACTGGCCATACCGCTTTCTCCACGCTGCCGGTCATCACCGAAGTGGCGAAAGAGCAGGGTATTCGCCCGTCTCGCCCTCTTTCTATTGCTGTAGTCGCCTCCCAGATTGCGATCACCGCCTCGCCCATTTCTGCGGCAGTGGTCTTTTTCGCGGGTATTCTCGAGCCGATGGGCGTAAGTTATCTGACGCTGCTGGCGATCTGTATTCCGGTCACGCTGATTGCGGTAATGATCACTGCCGTGCTGTGTAACTTCCTCGGCGCCGAGCTGAAAGACGATCCGGTTTACCAGGAGCGTCTGGCAAAAGGTGAAGTGAGCCTGCGCGGTAGCCAGGTTTTTGAGCTGAAGCCGCATGCAAAACGCTCCGTGCTGCTGTTCCTGATTGGTATCGTCGCCGTGATGTTCTACGCGACCGCCATCAGCGATACGGTAGGTCTGATCCAAAACCCGGTTCTGCCGCGTAACGAAGCGATTGTGGTATTTATGCTGACCATCGCGACGCTGATCAGTATCACCTGTAAAATCGACACCAGCGAAGTGCTGAACGCCAGCACCTTCAAATCCGGTATGAGCGCCTGCGTGTGCGTGCTGGGTGTGGCGTGGCTCGGTGACACCTTCGTGAAAGCGCACATCAGCGATATCCAGACAGTTGCAGGCGACCTGCTGCACAACTATCCGTGGCTACTGGCGGTGGTGCTGTTCTTTGCCGCAACGCTGCTGTACTCCCAGGCTGCGACCACCAAAGCGCTAATGCCTGCGGCACTGATGCTGGGCGTGACGCCGCTGACGGCGATTGCCTCTTTCGCGGCGGTTTCCGCCCTGTTCGTGCTGCCAACCTACCCAACCCTGCTGGCCGCGGTTGAGATGGATGACACCGGCTCGACCCGTATCGGTAAATACGTGTTTAACCACGCGTTCCTCATCCCGGGCGTGGTGGCGATTACGCTCTGCGTGGTCCTCGGCTTTATCATCGGCGGCATTGTGCTGTAAACGGTTAGCCGTTGTAAAAATAGTTAAAAACGGGCCGCGCTGCGGCCCGTTTCATTAATGACCAATCACATGGCGTGATATAGTGAAGACTTTCGTGATGAGGAGGTCGACTTGTGAACACGCCTGATGCTGTTGTTGTACTGTGTACCGCCCCTGATGAAGCTTCTGCCCAGGATCTCGCCGCCAAAGTGCTGGCCGAAAAACTGGCTGCCTGCGTCACGCTACTTCCCGGCGCCACCTCCCTTTATTACTGGGAAGGCAAGCTGGAGCAAGAGTACGAAGTCCAGATGTTGCTCAAAACCAATCTGACCAATCAGCAGGCGCTCCTCGACTGCCTCAAGTCTCATCATCCTTACCAAACCCCGGAGCTGCTGGTGCTGCCAGTGGTCCACGGCGATAACGATTATCTCTCATGGCTCAACGCTTCTTTACGCTGATCCTGCTGCTGTGCAGCACGTCAGTTTTTGCCGGGTTGTTTGACGCGCCCGGCCGTTCGAACTTTATTCCTGCCGACCAGGCATTCGTTTTCGACTTTCAGCAAAACCAGCACGATCTCAGCCTCACCTGGCAGGTGAAAGAGGGTTACTACCTCTATCGCAAGCAGGTCAGCATCACGCCGGCAAAGGCTGACGTCGGCGCATTGCAGATGCCCGCTGGCGAATGGCACGAGGACGAGTTCTACGGTAAAAGTGAAATTTATCGCCAGCGCTTAAGCGTGCCCGTCACGGTGAATCAGGCGGATAAAGGCGCTACCCTGACGGTGACGTATCAGGGTTGCGCCGATGCGGGCTTCTGCTATCCCCCTGAAACAAAGGTCGTTCCGCTTAGCGAAGTGAAAGCGGCGGCCTCCCCTCTCCCCTCAGGGGAAATGGCCAGTGTGAGGGGTGAAGGCGAAGCCGCTTCAGACCTTCCGTTCTCAGCGCTTTGGGCGTTATTGATTGGTATCGGCATCGCCTTTACGCCCTGCGTACTGCCTATGTACCCGCTTATCTCTGGCATCGTGCTGGGTGGTAAGCAACGCCTTTCCACCGCCCGCGCGCTGTTGCTGGCCTTTATCTATGTGCAGGGCATGGCGTTAACCTATACGGCGCTCGGCCTCGTGGTCGCCGCTGCCGGGTTGCAGTTCCAGGCCGCCCTTCAGCACCCCTATGTGCTTATCGGACTGTCAGCAGTGTTTATTCTGCTGGCGCTGTCGATGTTTGGCCTGTTCACTCTGCAACTGCCCTCTTCCCTGCAAACCCGTCTGACGCTAATGAGCAACCGTCAGCAGGGGGGCTCTGCGGGCGGCGTGTTCGCCATGGGTGCCATCGCCGGGCTGATTTGCTCCCCCTGCACCACCGCGCCGCTGAGCGCCATCCTGTTATACATTGCCCAGAGCGGCAACCTTTGGCTCGGCGGCGGCACACTGTACCTTTACGCGCTCGGCATGGGTCTGCCGCTGATCCTTGTGACGGTATTTGGCAATCGTCTGCTGCCGAAGAGCGGCCCGTGGATGGAGACAGTGAAAACCGCGTTTGGTTTTGTCATTCTGGCGCTACCGGTATTCCTGCTGGAACGCATCATCGGTGATGTGTGGGGTACGCGTCTGTGGGCTATGCTCGGCGTGGCCTTCTTCAGCTGGGCATTTATCGTGAGTCTGGGTGCGAAGAAACCGTGGATGCGCCTGCTACAGATCCTTCTGCTGGCGGCCGCGCTGGTGAGCGTCCGTCCGCTACAGGACTGGGCGTTTGGCACCCCGGCAGGTCAAACACAGGCTCATCTGAATTTTATACAGATTAAAAACGTGGATGACCTTAACCGCGCCCTGGTGCAGGCGAAAGGCAAACCGGTCATGCTCGATCTCTATGCCGACTGGTGCGTGGCCTGCAAAGAGTTTGAAAAATACACCTTCAGCGATCCGCAGGTACAACATGCGCTGAGCGATACCGTTCTGCTCCAGGCGAACGTTACCGCCAACAGCGCGCAGGATAAGGCTCTGCTGAAGCAACTTAACGTGCTCGGGCTGCCTACCATCCTGTTCTTCAATGAACAGGGGGAAGAACAGCTGACGCAGCGTGTAACCGGGTTTATGGACGCGACGGCATTCAACGCGCATTTGCGCAATCGCCAACCGTAAACAACACTTTAGACGGGACAAACCGTTGGGAATAGCGGAGGAGATAACCGTGCAACGCGAAGACGTACTGGGACAAGCCCTGCAATTACTTGAGATTCAAGGGATCGCCAGCACCACGCTTGAGATGGTAGCCGACCGTATCGATTACCCTCTGGATGAACTTAAGCGCTTCTGGCCGGATAAAGAGGCGCTGCTGTATGATGCCCTGCGCTATCTCAGCCAGCAGGTGGATATCTGGCGCAGGCAACTGATGCTGAATGAAGAGCTGACCACCGAGCAAAAGCTGCTGGCACGCTATACCGCACTGACGGAGTGTGTCACCAACAACCGTTACCCAGGCTGTCTGTTTATCGCCGCCTGCACCTACTATCCGGATCCCGGACATCCCATCCATCAACTGGCAGATCAGCAAAAACGAGCCGCGCACGAGTTCACACACGAGCTGCTGACCACACTTGAAGTGGATGATCCGGCAATGGTCGCGAAGCAGATGGAGCTGGTGCTGGAAGGTTGCCTGAGCCGCATGCTGGTGAACCGTAGCCAGGCGGATGTGGATACGGCGCACCGTCTGGCGGAAGATATTTTGCGGTTTGCGCAGTGTCGTATGGGTGGTGCACTGACCTAAGCAAGCATTCCCGTCCAGGCGGAAATAAACAAACACAGCGCCATTGCACGTTGAAATCGCACCATCGCCACGGTGGTGCGGAAAATCCGGTTCACCGCCTTCCCCAGCCACGCCCAGCACAACAAACAGACCACTGAGATCGCCAGAAACCATAGCGCCATCAGCGAAATATCCCGTAATGCATGGTCGCTTGCCGGAGCAAACAGGCTGACGACGGCCAGCGCCATCATCCAGGTTTTTGGGTTTACAACCTGTAATAACGCCGCCGCCCGCGCGGTAAATCGGACATGACGCCTGGAGGAGAGATTCGCGGCCGGGGCGCTAAACAGCTGCCAGCTCATCCAGGAAAGCCACAGCACGCCCGCCCAGCTCATCACCTGACGTATCAGCGGATACTGGCGTAACACTTCTCCTGCCCCAGCGCCTGAAACCAGAACAATAGCGCTGGCGGCAATACACCCGCCCAGGATCGCAGGAATCGTATTTTTTACGCCAAAGTGCTGACTGTTAGCCAGTACCAAAATATTGGTTGGCCCCGGCGTAATCGAGGCGACAAATGCAAACAGCAGGAAGGGTATTAAATTCACAGGTGGCTCCTTTTAGTAGAGCCATGAATGTGCCGTTATTTTCTGGAAACGTCTGGAAGGTTTGTGCACAACCGACGGTAGTGTGCCGGAGAAATACGGTACGCCCGCTGGAACCAGCGACCAAGATGGCTTTGATCGGCAAAACCTACTGCCGTCGCCACATCAACAGGCAGTTCCCCATACGCCAGCATCTGTCGGGCCTTTGCCAGGCGCAGCTGGATAAGCCAGGCGTGCGGCGCAAGGTGAAATTCGCGCTTAAAGCAGCGGGTGAGCGTAAAGCGATCCGTCCCCGTCTCCCGCGCAAGGTCTGACAGCCCCACGTTCTCGCCGATATGCGCATAGAGATAGTCGCGGGCACGCTGCGCCACAGCGGAGCTTTGTAACTGCGACGGGAGTTTCTTCCGCCAGTGGCAGTGGGCTGTAATCTTAGTGAGCAGGTTATCCATTGTGCTCTGTTGTACGATCTTCATCTCATCGTTATGCAGCGAGGCAAATGTATCACCAATAGCGCGCACCAGCTGAGGCTCTCGCGTCAGCGTTTGGGCAAAGTGGAGGGTGTAACTCCCGGGAGTAGAGTCATACAGCCCTTGAAGCGTACGGGTGAGCCAGTGTTCATCCAGATAAAAGGTCAGATAAGTAAAGCCACCCTCTACCGGTGCATCACCGTCATGAATTTCACCAGGCTCAAGTAAAAAAGCATCGCCCGGCTGGCTACGGTGGCGTTCACGGCGACAGTGGAACTGCTGCGTACCGGAAAGGGTTATTCCGACCAGATAGCTATCATGCCAGTGGGGATCAAAGGCGTGTCCTTCGAAATGCGCCTTAATTGTCTCAATACCTGTTTCTGCATGCTGACGCAGCTCAAGCCAGTCGTTTGCCATACTGCCCTCCTCTTACCGTCAGCATTGTCACATCTTGCCTGAACTGTCTGGAAGATTTGTGCATTTTCAGCGCACAAACGGACAGATTGCCGCAAACTTAAGCAGTTGAACAGCTTTTCCCGAAATAATGTTGACGATCGCGCGCGATTGCGGTTTAATGCGCTCCGTTGCCCGGATAGCTCAGTCGGTAGAGCAGGGGATTGAAAATCCCCGTGTCCTTGGTTCGATTCCGAGTCCGGGCACCACTATTTAAAGAACCCAGCCTATGGCTGGGTTTTTGCTTTTCTGCGCTTATCAAAACCTTACCTAAATTTTATTCCTGTATCTCTTCCCGATGAGGTCGTGCGGCCGGCATTGCCCGGTGGCGCTGCGCTTACCGGGCCTACAAAACCCGCAGGCCAGATAACGGGAAGCCGCCATCCGGCATGTTTTTCCACGCACAAAGCAAAAAACCCCGCACCTTCCGGTACGGGGTTCTTTCTGTTTGATGCCTGGCAGTTC